>JAOZGF010000277.1 GCA_027491845.1 Thermoproteota archaeon
TTCTCCTGAAATGGTCCCCAGAAAAAGCTTCTTTGCAAATGTTAATGGTGTCATGAACGCTGTAACATTCCGAACAGACGTGCTAGGGGATGTAACGGTTATTGGCAGGGGTGCAGGTGGAACTGAGGCCGGATACGCGTTGTTAAGCGATATCTTGACAATTAAAAGGTTAACAGGGGGTTAGGCTAACTTCATATTTCTATTTTCCCTAATTGGAATAACACGTATTCACGGATTTCTTTTGGCGAAGGCAACTTACTCTTTATTTTTCCGTTAACTATTAGGGGTTTCAGAAGCTCCTCCATTTTTCCTCCACAGAAGGGACAAACTGGGTTTTTTTCAGTGTGAGGTAAAACGAGGTCCCTCATGCACTTCATACATCTCCACACTCCCTTCTTTCCTCCAAGTTTTCCTTTTTTTGCAACAGGTTTGCCTTCCTTCTCAACAATGTCCATTGCGAAATCAACTGTCGGTGCATTTGAAAGAGCTGTTCCCACA
Organism: Thermoproteota archaeon; assembly: GCA_027491845.1. Lineage (GTDB taxonomy): Archaea > Korarchaeota > JAOZGF01 > JAOZGF01 > JAOZGF01 > JAOZGF01. The sequence continues at coordinate 499 of JAOZGF010000277.1, forward strand.
CCGAAGCCATCTGCACCCGCGTCACAGTATTCCTTAATGTTTTTGTCGTTGATTCCTCCTGACAAAATTATTTTCACGTTTTTATGGCCTCTTAAGTCTAATTCCCATCTAATCTCCCTAACTATTTCGCCAAGGTCTCCCCTCCTAGACGTAGGGGTGTCTAGTCTGACCCCGTACAATTTCCCCCCTAAAGCTTCCACGGCCATGAGCGTTTCAGCTTTCTCGTCGAAATAGGTGTCAACCAATGCAATCCTTGGAACGCTGGGATCTATTACTTCGTCAAAAGCTTTCCAAGCCTTTTTTTGGCTTCCGAACATTATAATTAGGGAGTGAGGCATTGTGCCCATAGGTTTCTCCTTTATTGTTTCAGCGCCGATTAGACTTGAAACCCCGTCGAACCCCCCGATGAAAGCAGCCCTGTCAAGCATGGGGGCTAGTGCAGGATGCATTCTCCTTATTCCGAACGCTATGAGTAATTTGTTCCACGCTATCTTTTTTATTCTTGCAGCCATTGTGCACACTCCTGTCGCCTGACAAATTAAGCCTAGCATAGGCGTCTCTAAAATACAGAATTCAATGTAGGGTCCCTCTATAACCATTACGGGAACCCTTATGTTCCTAGAATCCTTAGGATAGAAAATTGTTCCTTCTGGCATGGAATACAAGTTCACATTGCGTCCTTCAAACAGTTTTGCAACCTCCTCTATCCCGCCTAACACAGCCCATTTCCAGTTGTTAGGTAAATCGCTTGTCGTGACTTCAGCAACAACTTTAACATTGCCCAGGCCCTTTTCTTCCAATATTTTTCTTGTTCTTTCGAAGTACACGTCCGTTGTTCTTCCGTTTTTTATTTCCCTGTCCCTTGCAACATGGAAAATTCTATCGCTCAATTTTTTCACCAAATTCATCAATGAACTCCTTGGATGTAACTACCTTTGCCCCATAAAACTCTTTCATGTATCTCAACCCTTCCTCTTTATCCTTAGGGGTTGAAGCTTCCACGCAGTCTGAAAGAACGAACAAACTGTAGCCTCTGTAAAATGCGTCTGCAACTGTATGTTGGACGCAGATGTGGGCGTGAATCCCTGAAAAAATCAACGTGTCAACTTCAAGCTCCCTTAACAGCAAGTCCAGATCCGTCTCAAAGAACGCACTATACCTCCTCTTCCTAACAATGTAATCCTTGTTTGAGGGCTGCAGTTCCTCAATTATCTCTTCCCCTTCTGTTCCCCTGATAGCGTGAGGCCCCCAAAGCTTCAATTCCTTGTCAATGTTTTCCAGGTGGCTATCAACAGCGAAGACAATGGGGATCCCTTTTTTCCTGGAAAAATCCATGAATTCCTTAATGGCTGGCACTATCCTTTCAGCTCTTTCAGTTCTAAGGGAGCCTGTAACGAAGTCTTTAAGCATGTCGACAATGATGAACGCGGGCTTCAAGGATTTTTCACCCTCCCTTCAACTTAACTGTTTTAAACGGATAATTTCCCGTTCTCAAAATACTTTTGAGCAATAATGAATTAAATTAACATGGTTTCATTCAAATTTTTAATTGCCCTAACATAGGTGTCGAAATGAGAAAAACAAGATTTGGACCAGCAGGGCTCCCAATAGGGTTTAAAACTTTCGAGGGAGCAGCTGAATACCTTCACGGTAAGGGCTTAGATGCAATGGAGTACCAGGCGGTGAGAAGAGTAGCTATCGGGGAAGAAGCTGCAAAGAAGCTTGGAAGCGAGGCCGCTGAAAACGACGTGCTTCTATCCATCCATGCTCCCTACGCAATAAATCTTTCATCTAAGGAGAATGAGAAAATTAAAGCAAGCATTGACAGGCTTTATATGGCTGCTAAAGCTGGTTATTGGATGAAAGGGAAAAACGTAACCTTTCATTCAGGCTATTATTCTGGCAGGACAAAAGAGGAAGCATACAAGCTTGTCAAGGAAGGGATAAAGAATGTTAAGGAGAGACTTGACAGGGAAGGAATAGGGATAATACTTAGCCCTGAAACTTCTGGGAAAAACTCTCAGTTTGGGTCGTTGGAAGAATTGCTTAGGATAGCTGTCGAAGTACCAGGAGTCATTCCAACAATAGATTTCGCACACATCCATGCAAGAGAGGGTGGAAGCATTAAAACAAAGGAAGATTACCTCCGCATTTTCAATGAGGTGGAGAGAGAACTAGGCAGGGAAGCCATAGACAACCTAACAATTCACTTCTCCGAAATAGAGCTAACGAAGAAAGGTGTTGATGAAAGGAGGCATCATGCCTTGGGATCAGGTTATGGGCCTGACTTCAGGCTTTTAGCTGAGGTACTTGTTGAGGAGGACTACAGGCCTGTAATTATTTGTGAAACACCGTTGCTTGACCAGGACAGCCTTAAAATGAAAGAAATCTACATGGAAATCAGAAAAAGGAGGGCTGACTAATCTGAAGCCTCCCTCTCTACCTCCAGTACAGCATCCACAAAAGACCTTATCTTTCCATATACTTGCCTTAAACCGTTTAGGTCGTCTTTACAGTGATCCTCAATGAGTTTTAACGCATCCTTGTCTCCGCTTAAAGCCTTCATGTAATAGGGAGGCATGTCGGCCCCTGTCACGGTTACTTCCTTTTTTATATCAAAAAACTTGCATACATTATCTAAACTGTTCTTTGAAAGCTTTAAATAGGACGAGACAATTTTATGTAGGTCTAAATGTCTTTTCCTTAAAAGAGAGCTGGGGTTTAACCCGTGTTTCAAGCATCTGGAGTAAATCATGGGTAGGTCGAATTTTTCCCCGTACCATGTGATAATTAAATCGTAATTCTCAAGTTCCCTCATTAACTCCGAGAGAAGTTCTTTCTCGCCTGAAGGAACACTTGAGGCAAACCTATGCTTCCATTCACCTTTTTCGTCCATTAAGCCGAATCCCACTATGAAGGCTGACTCAGCTTCTAGTCCTGTTGCCTCTATATCTAAAAAACATATTTTCCTCATTTCTCTTTCCAATCTTTTTCCTCCACTCATGCCTTCACTGTTGCTCCAGCATAAGTGCAATGTATTTTAAAACCTAGTTTCTTGTAAAGCCTAACTGCCGCAAGGTTTTCCTTGTTCACGTTTAGGGTTATTAAGGTGTACTTCTTAAATAGTTCTTTTAAGAGAAATGAGACCGTTGAGGATGCATAGCCTCTTCCTCTTTTCTCGGGGACCGTATATATGTTTCCTAAAACTGCTAGGAAGTATTTTGCAGAAACACAGTGTGTCCCTGCAACGCATATGAGTTTACCTCCTTCCTCAATGCAGCAGTAAACGCCTTCACGTAGTTGGGATGGATGCCAGCTGATCACTCCTTGCTTAAGGTAGAAGTCATTTATTCTCTCCATATCTATAGGTTTCACTTTTCTAGCAGGCTTCATCATGTGAGGCTTAAAGTCTTGAGGGCTAAGGAACATTTTATACATTTCCTTCACGCTTGAAATCCCGAATTTGCTGAGGTAGATTTTCAGGTGTTCGTGTGGACAACTGATAAGTGCCTTGTTAAACTTTATCTTTTCCAGAATACTGCTCAGTCCACCTGTGTTTCCTGTGGAAAAAATGAAGGTTGACTTGGGTAAGCGATACTTAACGGCTACACTGAACCCTCTGTTGTTTTCGCAAACATACCATTCGAAATCTTTTTTTGAAGAGGAAAGGTCACATAAGAGGTAGGAATTAAAAACGCGGTCTTCTAAAAGAAACTCTTCAAGACGCTTCCTTTCCCCCCTATTTAGTTCTTCAATTCTCCTTACTTTCATCTCATCCCTGGAAGTTAATTCAAGGTAAAGGGAAAACTCTCTGTTTAAGCTTTGGTTTATACTTTTCCCGGTAGACAACTTGTTCTAGCGGGAGTCTCGAGGGACTAGGGGGATTCTCACCAGGGTAACCGACAGGGATAATTGCTATTGGTTTAATTCCTTCAGGTATATCTAGTATCTCCATTACCTTCTCATCCTGAAAGGCCCCCACCCAACATGTCCCTAGGCCTAATGCATAAGCAGCCAACATAAGGTTTTGAACAGCTGCCGCCGCATCCATGAGACAATATAGATTCCTACCCCTCAAACCATACCTTCGCTCAGACCTATTCCCGTTTGCACAAACAACAATTACAACGGGTGCTTCCTCTATAAAGTACTGACCCCAAGCTGCCTCGCTCAACTGCCTCTTTATTTTTTTATCCCTTATAATGATGAAATCTCTTGCCTGAAGGTTTCCAGCTGACGGAGCATCCTGGGCTGCTTCAATGATCCTATTGACCAATTGATCAGGAACATCCTTGTCTTGGAAGGCCCTTATGCTTCTTCTACCCTTAATCGCCTCAAACACATCCATAATTCAACCCTAAAAAACTTAACCCTTTAAACCGCTTCAACCCTTTTAACTCCTTCAACATTTTTCTTTAGCAATGCTTCAATATAGTTCTTCACTGTAAGCTGAGAAAAGGGGCATCCAGCACATGTTCCTTGCAGTCTAACCTTTACAACTCCTTCCTTAACATCTACTAATTCTACGTCCCCTCCCTCAGCTTGTAGGGCAGGCTTTATCTTGTTTAGTTCTTCCTCAATTTTTTCTCTCACAAACTTCACCTCAAAAATTTTAAAGACAATGTCTCCCTCCAAAGAGCTTTTTTAACTCCTATGTTAACAAGGTTTTTTCCATCTTAAAAATTAAATCACTTTCTCACAGTCAAGGAGTTATGTTTTTAATCAAAAACTTTTTAGTCGCGATAAATAAAGGTTTAAACAGGACGGCCAGATAAAATTGTACATGATGGGGGAATTCTCATGTTAAGGTTTCAATTCTCACTTTAGCCCCCGGCTTAATTTTTCTAACGTTTTCAAGTCCCTTGACAATTTTGCCGATAACGTTAACCGGACTGGCAGCCCTTATTTCGTTTTCTCCGCTGATAGGGGTTGGGCCGAAGAAAATGCAAATGGATTCCCCGTGAGGCCAGTAAGCTATGTCTCCCTTTTCAACAAATTCGGTTGATTTTTCTTCTCCGACTTTCACTGGAATTCTAAAGTATATTTCTTCTCCCCAAACATTGGCGTTTCCTTGGATCGGTAAGGACTTCCAGAAGGCATCAGCTGTTTCAGGGTTTCTATCGAAACGTATTTCAGCCTCCATCGTTAAGTTGTTTATTGTGATTTTCACTTTCCTGGCCCCAGTCATCCCCTTCAATACCCCCTTAAACAAGAGGTTTTTTGAGTCAAGGGTGGTTTAAACCTTATAAATATTTTTTGGGTATCCTGTTAAGATGGGTGTTTTTCTAGTGAGTCTACAGGGTGCCTTTAATCTCCTTTGTGAGCCCTTGAAGAGACTTTTGGCGGAGAAGGGGTTTCATAAGCCTACTGAGCCGCAAAACAAGGCGATACCGCTCATCCTGGAGGGAAGAAACGTACTGCTTACCGCTCCAACAGGAACTGGTAAAACCGAGGCTGCCCTTCTCCCCGTTTTACATTTTATTTTGTCTAATAACCGATCTCCTGGTGTAAAGCTTCTTTACATAACTCCTTTGCGAGCTCTAAATCGTGATCTTCTTGAAAGAATTGAATGGTGGTGTAAAAGACTTGACTTAAAGGTCTCTGTTCGACATGGAGATACTTGGGAGAAAGAAAGGAGAATTCAGGCTTTAAGTCCGCCTGACGTCCTTATTACAACGCCTGAAACCCTCCAAATAATTTTGAATGCAAGGATTTTAAGAACCCATTTAAGATGGTTGAGATGGGTTATAGTTGATGAGGTACATGAGTTAGCTGACAACAAAAGGGGGACGCAGCTGTCGCTTAGCTTGGAAAAACTGAGATGGGTTATTGAAGGAAACTTCCAAATCATAGGGTTGTCTGCCACAGTTGGTTCGCCTGAAAGAGTTTCGAGGTTTCTAGTGGGTTCAAACAGGGATTGCTCCATAGTTAGGGTTCCTGCAGCTAGGAAAATTAAACTAGACGTTGTCTTTCCAAAACCAGGTCCTCTCGATAAGAAATTAGCCTCAGCCTTGTTTACCTTCCCTGAAGTAGCTTCGAGACTGAGGGAAATATATAAATTAATCAAGGAACATGTTTCAACACTTATCTTCACAAACACTAGGCC
>JAOZGF010000279.1 GCA_027491845.1 Thermoproteota archaeon
TAATTTCCTTAAACACGTTCAATTGCTGTAGTAAAGGCGGCTTTATTACCATTAACTCTAACTGTGTTTTGCAGTGCAAGCTCCCTTATTGAGGTGAAAAACCCCATTGAGGAAAAAGGAAAGTAAACCCATCTTGGAAGTTAGAAACTTAACTAAGAGGTTTGGCGGTTTGGTTGCTGTAAATAATCTCTCCTTTACCATCAATGAAGGAGAAATACTTGGCTTAATAGGTCCTAACGGCGCCGGGAAAACCACGGTGTTTAACTTGGTGACAAGCTTCTATCAACCTAATTCAGGGGATATCTTTTTCAAGGGAGAAAAAATAACTGGGTTGAGCCCTCACAAGATATGTATGAAGGGAATTGCAAGGACTTTTCAGTTGGTCAAGCCTTTCCCTAACATGACCGTCTTAGAGAACATTGTTGTTGGCGCATTGTCCAGGACAAATAGGTTGAATGAAGCTAGGGAGGAGGCTGAAAAGATTTTAAAGGTTGTTGGATTATCTGATGTGAAGAACATTCCTGCCAGGGCATTGCCCATTGGCAAGAGAAAAATCATGGAGGTTGCAAGGGCCCTTGCAACAAGGCCAATCCTCTTGTTGCTTGATGAAATGATGGCCGGGCTAAATGTCGCCGAAATAAATGAGGCGCTTGCCCTGCTTAAAAGGTTAAATAGTCAAGGCATAACCCTTTGCCTAGTTGAACATGTTATGAGGGTTGTTATGTCCATATCTGACAGGATAATTGTGTTGGACAGAGGGTCCAAAATAGCTGAGGGCCCGCCTGAAGAAGTGTCCAAGAACATTAAAGTTATTCAGGCTTACCTGGGGAAAGCTTATGCTTGAAGTAGAGAAAATAGATGTTTTTTACGGGGACTTACAGGCTCTCTGGAGAGTCTCGATAAGGGTAAACAAGGGTGAAGCTGTTGCGATACTGGGGTCAAACGGCGCTGGGAAAACAACCCTGCTTAAAACTATTTCAGGATTACTCAGGCCTTCCACTGGTTCAATAAGGTTTCTTGGAGAGAGAATAGACACTGCTCCGCCACATAAAATTGTTGAAAAGGGGATTTCACATGTCCCTGAGGGAAGAAGGATTTTTCCAGGCATGACGGTTTTGGAGAATCTTTTGCTTGGAGCCTATACTTCAAAAAACCAGGAAAAAATAGAGGAGGCGCTTGAAAGAGTTTACAATGTTTTTCCTGTTTTGGAGGAGAGAAAAAATCAACTTGCAGAAACATTAAGCGGGGGAGAACAACAAATGCTGTCTATTGGCAGGGCCCTTATGTCAAACCCGAAAATGCTTTTGCTTGACGAGCCTTCAGCTGGTTTAGGGCCCATACCTTTAGAGAAAGTTTTCAACGTGATGAAACAGCTAAACAGGGAAGGAATGACCATTCTATTAGTTGAACAGAATATTCATTATGCCCTTAGCCTTGCTTCAAGGGCTTATTTATTGGAAAACGGAAAAATCGTTATTAGCGGAAAAAAAGATGAAATATTAAGCAATGAAAGGGTTAAGGAGGCCTACATCGGGGTCTGAACTTTTTATTAAAAGTTTTGGTTTATTTTTCAGGTAGGGTTGTAAGCCAGTGCTTTCTCACGTAGTCAATGAAGCCCTTGTTTCCTGTTAAAGCCCCCATGAAGAATCCCATCATGGAGATTTCAACCCATGCCTTAGCTAGTATGGGTACCAGAAAGCTTATGAGCACTAGTGATGCTTCCCTGGGTACGAAGAAAGGTAATATATAGAGGAAGAATATTATCGTGAATATGCACTCAGGAACGTAGCCCATGGCTACCGCTAAAACTGTTAGCCAACTTCTAAATCCTTTTCTTTTCAGAACATTAAACGACTTAGCGAGTAAGCCAACTGACAAACCAGTTAGAGCTTTTCCAGCGGGTAAGCCGATTAAGCCAATGGGTCCGAGGCCGCCTGTGGGAGTCATAAATCCATAGTATATGCCTGGCCCAATGCCTATAAGGATCCCTGTAACAAGGCCTGTCAGAGGCCCTCCATATATCGCTGAGATTAATGTCCCTATGTGGGAAAGATCAAGGGACACTTGGAGCCAGTTAAATATTGTAGACGAAAAGATAAATAATAGGTTTCCAAGTGCTGCCATAATGCCTGTGAAAGCTAGTTTTCTTGTGTTTAAGTCCTTCATCATTTTTCACTTCTACCTTGATTTTTCACTAGACAGGGCCTATCTATTGTTAACTTTTCTTTTAAGTTCTACTGAAATTTTAAGTAACTACTCATTTTTGAGTTATAGGACTTCTCTTCTTGCATAAGCTTTAAAACAGTTATTAGTTAAAAGACACAATAGGAAGCCGGCTAAAATGGACTGCAGATCACTTTCATAGAAATACTCTGTTCAAGCATCTAAGGAGGTGTCTCATCTAAAAGTGGAAAAGGAGAAGTGGGTTGTATGTTCAGCTTGGCCCTACGTGAACTTTATACCTCACCTCGGAACACTTATCGGTTCAATGTTATCAGGAGACGTGTTTGCCAGGTTCTTAAGGCACTTGGGTAATGACGTGATTTATGTATCGGGTTCTGACGTACATGGAGCCAGGATGGAGTTTGAAGCCCTGATTGAAGGAATAACTCCTGAGGAACTAGTTGAAAGAAATCACAAAATTATTGTTGATCACCTTAAAAAGTTCAGGATTTCCTTTGATAACTACACAAAGACCTCTTCACAGCACCACAAGCGCTTTATCCAGGACTTTTACAAAAGAATTTATGAAAACGGGTATGTTTTTAGAAAGAAAGAGATAATGCCTTTCTGCGAGGGTTGCAATAGGTTTTTACCTGACAGGTTCACAACGGGCAGATGTCCGTTCTGTGACTATGAAAACGCCAGAGGCAATCAATGTGAAAACTGCGGTAGATTGCTGGAGCCAAGTCAACTTTTAGAGATTAAGTGTGCTGTGTGCGGTGGAAAACCTGTTTTCAGGGAAACTGTCCAATGGTACTTTGACCTACCGAGGCTTGCTAACAAACTGCTGGGATATGTTGAGAAACAGGTTCACTGGCCTGAGAATGCTTATACATTGACTCTTAATATGATTAAGGAAGGACTAAGCCCTAAATCTCTGACAAGGGATCTTGAATGGGGTATAAAGGCTCCTTTTCCTGAATCAGATGACAAGACAATTTATTGCTGGATGGAGGCTGTGTTAGGCTACGTTTCAGCAACGAAAGAATGGTGCGAGAAGAATGGCAGGGAGTGGATTAAATACTGGAAAGAGCCAGGTGCAAAGACAGTTTTTTTTATAGGGAAAGACAACATACCGTTCCATACAATTATTTTGCCAGCTCTACTTATGGCGGCTGAGGACAATTACGTTTTACCTTACCAGATTGCTTCCACAGAGTTCTTATGCTATGAAGGTGGGAAGTTTTCCAAGAGTGAAAGGAAGGGAGTTTGGATAGATGAAGCTGTCCAGCTTCTCCCCTCCGATTCCTGGAGGTTTTATCTCATAAGGATTCGGCCTGAAACAAGGGACGTCAACTTTATTTGGGAGGACTTCGAGGAAAAAATTAACGAGGAGTTAATTGGGAAATTCGGAAACTTCGTCCACCGCGTACTAACCTTCACGAACAAATACTTTGACGGGGTAGTGCCAAGCCCTAATGGGTATGATGAGGAGGATAAAAGGATTCTTAATGAAGTGAGGCGTATTTTTGAGGAAATAACCGGAACTTTAAGGGAGATTAGGCTTAAGAAAGCTATCAGGAAGGTTATTGATTTATCTGATAAGGGGAACACGTATTTCCAGTTGAAGGAGCCGTGGAAGCTTGTGAATGAGGACAGAGAAAAATGTAAGACGGCAATTTATGTGGGACTAAACATCTGCAAGGCCTTAGCCATAGCGATTGATCCCTTCCTGCCTGAAACAGCTGAGAAAATGTGGAGAATGTTAAACATGAATGGAGACGTCCACACGGTCAATTGGTTTTCAGCACTGGAAAGAATTAAGCCCGGTAGAGAGATAGGTAAGCCTGAAATCCTGTTTAGAAAAGTTAACCGCAAAGATTTATTAAGTAAGCTTATGGAAATAAGGGGGAAGCATTAAAAAAATGGTTTGGTGGGAGGATTGAGGTTTTCAGAGAGAATCTTAAACTTAGAGGAGGATGTCTTTGCAGAGATAAGGAAAATTGCTTTGAGCACTGAAGGATTAATTAGGCTTGAGTTAGGTGAGCCTGACTTCGATACACCTAAACCAATCAAGGAGAAAGCTGTTGAAGCGTTAAACAGGGGGTTCACCCACTACACCCTATCAGCAGGAATAAATGAGTTGAGAGAAGCCATAGCAAATAAGCTTAAAAGAGAGAATGGGATTGATGCAGACCCTGAAACAGAAATCTTAGTGACG
>JAOZGF010000290.1 GCA_027491845.1 Thermoproteota archaeon
GACAAATGAAATAGAAATAGCTAAGCACTACGGAGTTCCCATCCTAATTTCAACAAATGCAAAGGTTAAGTATGACTTAATAAAGCCAAGCCAACTGGCGTCAATAGGGAAAATACTGGGTTTAACGCAGGAATCAGCTTTAAACTCAGTTTCACAATACCCGTACACCATACTCATGCAGAACAAGAAAGAAACAGCTTCCATAGGAAAAGCAGGGGAACCTGAACAATGCCCAAAATAAAAATACCCATTAAGCTAAAAGACAGGGAAAGGTACATTTTCTTTAAAGTAATAAGTGAAAACGAAGAAAAAGTGACGAAAAGAGAACTGGCGCGTGAAATATGGAAAACAGGCCTCTCGCTCTTCGGCGAATTAGGTTTAAAAGATGTAGGGATAAAAATAATTAACTTCAACAAAGCAGGAAAAAACGGGATAATAAGATGCAGCCATAAAGAAATGGATAAAGCAAAAACAATACTTTCCTTCATAACCTCAATTGGAGGCGAAAAAGCAAGCATAATAACCTTAACAACCTCAGGGACACTTAAAGCATTAAAAAGAAAAGTGAAAAAGAAAGACACGGTCAAAGACAACACACAAAGCCACTAAAATCAACAGTTCACTCCACTCCACCAAAAAAGGATGACTAATTATTCAACACTGAGGACTGTAGATTTACCTTGTTAGTTTTTCAACCATTTCTGAAAAGAGAGTTACTCAACACGGTTGAAGTAGGGGAAGGAGAAGCTTGTGAACATTACCAACAGAAAAATTTAAATTAACCTACTCCTAGCAATAAACAACTAAAAAATCGACAAACAAATAAACCATATTGAGGAGAAAACAAAATGAAAAAACTAGTTAGCTCAAGAAAAGGAATCACGTCAGCGCAAGCAGGAGCAATAGCGGTTGTCCTCTTTATTATAGGTCTACTAATAGGTTATTTTGCCGCTTCAGCAGCAGCGCCACCTGCACCCACCCCAACAACAATCACTACAACCGTCACGCCTCCAAAAGTAACTGTAACAACAACAGTCACGAAAACTATAACTGTTACCCCTACACCCACACCGACGCCGACGCCTACACCCACACCGACGCCGACGCCTACACCCACAGCTACTCCAGGAATACCACCAGGCAAAACGGAAGTTGTAATTGGCGTGCTCGCTCCAATGGCCACTGAGGAGGGAAGAGTCCAAGAAAAGGCAGCTAGACTAGCTGCAGAAGAGATAAATGCACAAGGAGGAATCCTAGGCCTGCCAATTAAGATAGTAATTGGGGATGACAAGTTAAGTGGCCCCACCTCCCAAACAGAATTCAGAAGACTTGTGGAGGTTGAGGGAGCAGACGTAATAATAGGAGGATTCTCGTCAGGAGTAATGTTCTCAACAATAGAAACAATGGCCGAGCTAAAGACGCTCTTCCTGGCTGATGCATCATCGCCAGGACTACCTGCAAAAGTAGATGAAAATTATGAGAAATACAAGTACTGGTTTAGAGTAAGCCAAAATAATGGGTCCACATTTGCATGGGACATGGCTGAAATGATAGACCTTTTGGAAGCAAACGGCTTCCCTGTGGACAAAGTATACATAATAAGAGACGAACATGTATGGACAGATGCAGTTATGAAAGGTTTTAAGCCAGAACTTGAAAAGAGAGGAATAACAATTGTCAAAGATCAAACAATTCCAAGGGGATACACAGACTATGAACCATTGCTCTTAGAGGCAGACTCGCTCGGCGCAGATTTAGTAATACCCATCCTAGCCATAACTGGAACAGGAGATATACTTGCTAAAACATGGGGAACACTAAAAATACCTGGCCTAATGCTTGCAGGCCACGACTTAGCGGCAATAGACCCCGCCTTCTACGAAAAAACCGAGGGACTTGCGAATTATGAAATATTCATTGCGGATGGAGGAGCATTGCCAACTTCTCCACCGACAAAGAAATGTGAGGAATTCATTGATGCATACGTAAAGAGATACGGAGAATATCCTGCGAGACACCAAGCATACGGAGCTTATGATGCAGTGTACCTATACAAGATGGCCGTTGAAGCAGCCGCTGCAGCTGGAGAAGCAAATGCTTTTGATCCAGATGTGCTAGTTAAATATCTTGAGGAAATAGCGACGAAAGATAAGCCTGTGGAACTTACAAGAATGCTAGCATTCGAACCTAATCATGAATGTGCTTGGGGAGACAAATACCTTAAAAACTGGATATCACAATGGCAGGAGGGTAAAGCTTATATAATATGGCCTCCTGAAGTTGCCAAAAGCACAATAAAATTCCCGCCTTGGGTCAAATAAAATACAGGTTTTCACGGAACCTTTTTTTTCTTTTTTTGTCTCCTGAGGAACAAGTTGGTATGGTGACTCAGGTAAATGCTGGAGTTACTTCTTAGAATTTTTAT
>JAOZGF010000005.1 GCA_027491845.1 Thermoproteota archaeon
CAGTAAGGGAGTGGAACATGACGAGAGATGAAGAAATAAAGTATGCAAAGGAGAACGGGATACCTGTACCAGTTTCAACAGGTTCACCTTACTCTGTAGACGAAAATCTTTGGGGGAGATCTATAGAGTGCGGCGTACTGGAGGAACCATGGGAGATTCCTCCTGAAGACGCATACATTTGGAGTGTCCCACCTGAAAAAGCTCCTGACAAACCTAAAATTGTAGAAATAGAATTTAAAGAAGGCAAACCAGTTGCACTTGATCAAGAAAAACTTGAACCAGTTGATCTGGTTACAAAGCTAAACATAGTCGCCGGAATGCATGGAATAGGGAGAATAGATCACTTAGAGGACAGAATAGTGGGCTTAAAGTCAAGGGAAGTGTACGAGTGCCCTGCAGCCATAACTCTGATTAAGGCACATAAGGATTTAGAGAAGTTCGTGTCGACGCGACATGAAAACCTCTTTAAGCCTTTAATCGACCAACAATGGGCCTTCCTGGTTTACGCAGGCCTCTGGGTTGAACCTTTAAGGGAAGACTTAGAAGGATTCATTAACCAAGTAAATAGGAAGGTAAACGGAAAAGTTAAGGTTAAATTGTTTAAAGGAAATGCAATGGTCGTTGCAAGGGAGTCTGAAAACGCCCTTTACGACCTAAAACTGGCAACCTATGAAAGGGGACAAATATTTAATCAAAGCGCCTCTCCAGGCTTCATAGAGATTTGGGGCCTGCAGTCAAAGATAGCGTACCAAATGGAAAACAAAATAGCTTAAAGACCACCCTTGAAACAAGCTTTACCTTGACTCTTTATTAAAAGAAGTACACTGTTTCAAGCTAAATAGAGACAAATTCTGTTAAACTACAAAAAAATGTTACCTAATTAAGCGTAAAACTGTTTCTCTAAAAAAGTGGAGCTCTTCTCTAAAGAAAAAATAGATGGTAAAACAATACGGGACATTTCTTTGTTTTTAAAAGGAAACCTAGAGTGGTAATGATGAAATACGGAAAGAATTTCCCTTTATTAATGAAGTTCTTTTTGAAAAGGGCTGTTTCGTTATTTCCTGTCCGGGAAATTGTTGATAGAAGCTTTAGATACACTTATCGTGAAGCTTATGGGAGAATGTGTAAGCTGGCGAATGCCCTTGAAAGCCTAGGAGTAAAAGAGGGGGACAAAATAGCCACTTTGGCTTGGAACACTCATCAACATTTCGAGCTCTATTGGGCTGTTCCCTGTATGGGTGCCGTCTTACACCCAGTAAACATTCGGTTATCGCAAAACCAAATCTTAAACATATTGAGGCATGCCGAGGACAAAATAGTTTTTCTAGAGAAGGAATTCATTCCGCTTATTGAAAGACTTAGCCCTCAACTTGAAAACGTGAGTGCTTACGTGTTGATGGGAGGAGAAAATGAGGAGGTTAGGTTTAAACCCTCTTACTCATATGAATCCTTAATTGAGGATTTTCCGCCTCGATATGACTGGCCTGAGATAAGTGAAAACCAACCTGCAACATTGGGATACACTACAGGGACAACAGGTGAACCTAAAGGAGTTTGCTTCACCCAAAGAATGCTTTTCCTTCACACACTCATTACACTAACTCCTGAAGGATTCGCAATAAACAGGTATGATACTATCCTACACATTGTTCCAATGTTTCACGTTCATTCATGGGGCTTACCCTATGACGCAACGGTTGTAGGCGCCAAACAAGTTTTTCCAGGCAGGTTTAAAATTGAGGCTCTCTTCGAACTAATTGAGAGAGAAAAGGTAACAGTAACAGCCGCTGTTCCAACTGTTTACATCATGATGCTTGAACACCCCAAAGCGGATGAATATGACTTGAGCAGTTTGAGAATTGCTTTTTCAGGCGGAGCACCAACTTCACCTGGATTAATTAAGTCCTTTAGGGAGAAATTTGGGGTTCAGCTAGTCACTAGTTATGGTTTAACCGAAACATGTCCCGTGCTAACGAAAGCTCACCTGAAACCCCACATGAAGAAATGGCCTATTGAGAGGATGGATGAAGTCTATGCGAAAACGGGTCTCTTCCTACCGGGTTTAGATCTTAAAATAGTTGACGAAAAAGGTAAAGAGGTTCCTAGGGACGGGAAAACTGTGGGAGAAATAATTGTAAGGGGACCATACGTCGCTCTTGAGTATTTTAAGGATTCAGAAAAAACATCTGAAGCATGGGATGAAAATGGGTATTTTCACACGGCTGACGCCGCAGTAATGGATGAAGAGGGATACATAACAATCGTGGATAGGTATAAGGACATTATTAGGAGCGGTGGAGAAATGATTCCCTCCCTTGTCATAGACAAAATAATAGAGAAACACCCTGCAGTGGCGAGCTGCGCAACAATTGCAATGCCACACAAAAAATGGGGTGAGAGGCCTCTTGCATGCGTTGTATTGAAGCCTGAATACAAGGGAAGAGTAAGTGAAGAAGAGATAATCAGTTTCTGTAAAGGTAAGATGCCTAAATGGCAACTGCCTGACGCTGTTGTTTTTATGGACGAAATCCCGCTTACAAGCACTGGGAAAAAAGATAAAAGAAAGCTGAGGACCATGAAGCCCTGGGAAAAAATGAAGACAAAGTGAAATGCAAAGTAAATACAAGTTAAAAAAGTTTTACCCTGGAAAAAATTTCATGCATTTGGGACATGGAAGATAACTCTTGTAATCAGTATCCCAGATAGAGTTACTAAAGGACATCACGCATTTTTTGTTCTCACAATGTCTCAAGCCAAACGTATGGCCTAATTCGTGAACAACCTCTTTAAGCACTCTTTCAAGGAAAAGACTTTGATTTTCAGGTTCACCATAGAATTCAGGTTTCAATCTTTCCAGGAAAACCACTGCTTTCCCCCTAAAAATTTCAGCTATACCAAAAATAAAGTTTAAACCGGGTTCATACGCATCTGAATCCATTAACCCAATAACCCTATCAT
>JAOZGF010000009.1 GCA_027491845.1 Thermoproteota archaeon
CATTGAAGAAGCTGTTAGAAAGGTGTTAAGTGCAGGGAAAACGCTTACATCCGACCTAGCGCAACTAAAGGGAATTCAGCCTTCAACAACTCTTAAAATGGGAGAAAAAATAATAGGAGAGATAAAGGAAATAAAAAAGAAAAAATTAAGATAACACCTATTTTACTTGGATCGGCGACCATTGAAAAGTTCTGTAGTGAAGTATCTGTCCGCGCTATCCGGGAAAACAGTCACGATCCTTCCTTTCCTAATTTTTTCAGCTACTTTCACTGCTGCATAAAGATTTGCACCCGAGGATATTCCTGCAAAAACTCCCTCTTTCTTGGTTAATTGTCGTGCAGTATTTATTGCTTCTTCGTCACCGACCTTGATTATTTCGTCAATCAGGTTTCTGTTTCTCTTGACTATCTCTGGAATAAATCCTTCACCTATTCCCTCTATCCTATGAACGCCTGGCCTCCCCCCTGACAACACTGCTGAAGAACTTGGCTCCACAGCGACTATCAAAACGTCAGGGTTTTCTCTCCGCAGGGCCTTCGCAACTCCTATCAGGGTTCCACCTGTCCCTACTCCAGCGACAAAAGCAGATATTTCTCCATTAACCTGCGCAAGTATTTCTTTCCCGGTTGTCTCCAGGTGTACAGCAACGTTGTTTGGGTTTGTGAATTGGTTAGGCATGAAAGCCCCTAGTTCCTCACAGATCTCCCTTGCTTTCCTGATAGATCCAGCCATGTTCTCCTTTGAAGGTGTTAAAACAATTTTCCCGCCGTAGAAATCTATTATTCTCCTTCTTTCCAGGCTCGTGAACCTAGGCATTACAGCTATGAACCTATAGCCCTTTAAAGCTGAAATCATCGCGAGGGATATGCCCATATTGCCGCTGGTGGGTTCAACAATCGTGTCTCCAGGCTTAATTTCACCGTTCCTTTCAGCTTCTTCTATTATTTTCCTCGCAACCCTGTCCTTAATCGACCCACTGGGGTTCAGGTACTCCGCCTTTGCCAGGATCTCAACATTCCTTTCTTTAAACATTCTGGTTATCCTTATAAGTGGGGTTTTACCGATGGCCGATAAAACCGTTAATGGTTCCTTGGCAAACTAAGCCACCTTTCAAGTTTTTCACCTCTGGACCCTCTAAGGAATTCCTCAAAATCTTTTCCCCTTTACAGTATCCCTTCAAATAACCCTTTTAAAAGTATTTCCCTTTACTTCGCCTTAAACAAATTTAAAAGAATCTTTAAGCAATGAAGTTGATAGGTCGATGAAGAAGCCTTAACCTAATTTAGAAGCTGTGGAGGAAGATGCGTTTATGATTGCGAGAATATGGCATGGCAAGGTTCCGATGGAGAAGTCTGACGAATATGAGGAGTTTTTGATTAAGAAAGCTGCAGCAGATTACAGTTCAGTTGATGGATTATTGAAAATGTACTTTTTAAGGAAGGACGAGGGGGATTTCGCCCACTTTCTTCTCATAACCCTCTGGGATTCGTTAGAGTCTGTTAAGAGGTATGCTGGGCCTAAGCCGGAGCTCGCCAAGTACTACGCTGAAGATGACGATTTCTTGATTGAAAAAGAGAAGTTTGTATCCCTCTATCGCGTATTTTATGAAAAATAATGTGGAAAGCTTGAGGTAGAACCCCTGAAATAAGGTGGAGATATGTCTGAGCTAGATACGTTGATGCTGAAAGTTGACTTGGAAAGGGTTAAGGAAGAAATAATTTGCTTCATCAAGAGGATTCTAGGGGAGACAGGGAGAAAAGGAGTTGTTGTAGGGGTGAGCGGGGGAGTAGATAGTTCCGTTGTGCTGAAGCTTTCAGCTTTAGCCATAGGCGAGGAAAATGTTTTTGCAGTTTTGATGCCGACAAACTTCACTCCAAAGGAGGACGTAGAGGACGGAGTCAAGTTAACGAGGGAACTAGGTGTCAAGACACGGATCATTAACATAGACCCCATCTTGAGCTCTTTCTCTGAGGCCCTAGACATCCGTGTCATGGATGATGAAGAAAAAATTTTAAGAGGCAACATTATTGCGAGGATTAGGATGACGATACTCTACTACTTCGCCAATAAAATGGATTGCCTCGTTGCTGGTTCAGGGGACAAGAGCGAAATACTTCTAGGTTACTTCACAAAGTATGGGGACGGTGGAGTGGACTTCATGCCCATCGCACATCTCTACAAGACCCAGGTTAGGGCCTTGGCAAAGCATATTGGGGTACCTGAGGAAATATTTCTGAAGCCAAGCAGCCCGCAACTTTATCCAGGTCATAAGGCAACGGATGAGTTACCGCTAGACTACGACAAGCTCGACCTGGTCCTTGCAGGTTTTTTTGACCTAGGCCTTGAGCCATCTGAGATAAGCCGTTTAGCCCATGTCCCCCTTCCAAAGGTAGAGGAAACGATTGCAATGTGCTCTAGGAACGCCCATAAAAGAAGGCTTCCTCCTTCCCTTCTAATCATGTAAAGACATTCAACGTGTTACAACTTGATCTTGATGTGGATGAATGAAGAGGAATTTATTTCTGGAGTAATGGTCTCTTCTCAGCTAGCTGCTTCATTGGAGGCAAGCGGCTACCCTAAGCCAGGCAATGTTCACAGGTTAAGGGATTTTGTAGACACAACATATGAAGAATTCTTAGCTGGAAGCATTGCACTTGGACCCTCAGTTAAAGAAGC
>JAOZGF010000013.1 GCA_027491845.1 Thermoproteota archaeon
TGTCAAGTATGATCGCCTCATCATACCCTGAAACGTTTGCATCTATCTTTGCAAGGATACTGTTAAGGTAATTTAGTGTCTTGGCTTCATGGGTTGTTGCGTCCACGGAATCCCTCCTGATCCATGAAATCATGATTCTAACGCCCTTCTCCCTAATCTCTTTGTCCACTATCGTTATAAAGGGCTCAGCAATAATGATCACAGACGGATTACTGCACTTCCTAGGGTCCAGGCCAAGGTCACCTATTCCCCTAGTAACGACGAGTCTAATGTAGCCGTTCTCCAACTTGTTCCTCCGAGCTGTTTCCCTTATCTTATCGATGAGTTCCTCCTTACTAATCGGTATTTTTAAGCGGAGGAGTTGAGCTGACATGTAGAGCCTGTCAACGTGTTCCTTTAACTTGAAAATCAGAGAGTCATAGATTCTGATTCCCTCGAAGACACCGTCCCCGTAGAGGAAGCCGTGGTCATAAACAGATATCTTAGCCTCACTCTTAGGGTAAAACTTCCCGTCAATGTAAACTAATGGTTCATTCTTACCGCCTTCCATTTTCACAGTAACACCCCTTTATAGACATGGAGGAATCCTATTTAAATATTCGCCACAATGGATCATCGCCAAGCTCCGCCATAAATAACCATGGCCCAATTTCCCGTTATTCAGGTGGAGCAAGAACCCGTCGAACTTCTTTTTAAAAGAACATTGACTACTCCCATAAGGTTTTATTAACAAATTCATTTCTAATGGTGAAGGTGATGTGATGTTTAAATTAAGCGTCCTATGCGGTTTAATGGCTGTTTTGGGTTTAATGTTGGTTGTTATAGGCGTTGCAATGCCAGCCATCACTTCAGCTTCATTGGAGGGGGTCAGCGTCTCAATTAGAACAGAGAATTTCTCCATGATAATCCCTGCAAAACAGATGCCCATAACCATTCCAGGATTTAAACTAAACACAAAAATGTCCACGCCCCTGGGAGAAATAACAGTGCCCCTTGAAATCGAGGAAAAAGAAGTCCTCCTAGAAATACCTGAAACAACCCTAACCACTGAATTGCAGCCTGTTAAAATAAACATTGATGCATCGCCTCTGCTTGCCTTCCTAAACCTTTTAGGCTTCCTGGTTATCCTGATAGGCTTGGCATTGATCTTGAACGGCTTAATACTTAAAAAACTCCACATCCAGCTAAGAAATCCTTAACCCATGAATCTAAGATCCTCTAGACGCCGCAGGCTATCCTTAACAGATTCCTTGTCCCTGTTGCCAAACCTAGGATGAAGGCTGAAAGCTTCAAACCCTTCCTCACAAGTTTACTTTTAACCCCAAAATCAATTATGAAGAGAAAGAGGAGGACGGCCGTAAGCTTAAGAGGATACATGACAGCCGCTGTACCCGTTAAACCAATGAGAAACCTAGGTAGAAAATGTTGCTCCACATAGCCGTAGAAATCAACTCCCACGAAGGTCGTTGTTGAATCAAATATATGGGCTGAGATAACGCAGCAGTTTTCCCTTGAAAGGAAGTTGGTGCTTCCCCTTAAATTCAAGAGGAAAATGAATAAGGAAGAGAGACCTGAAATAACTAGTATTAAGATTGGTCCCTGAAAATTCTTCAGAAGCCCTTGAAAAAAAGTGCTAACAAGAACGGCCAAGGACAAACCAAAAACAAACCAAAGAAGCCTTGGGCGTAAGCCAATTCTTTCCTCAACCTTGATCGAAAGAACTAAGAAAGAAATAGCAATTAAACCTGTTAGGATGAAGATGAAAGGGGAAACGAAAATGATGGAGTGAAGAACCCCTGCATCCTTTAAAACCCTTAAAGAAGAACCCAAAAAAACGTATGGAACAGAGCCAACGCCTAAACTCCTGTCGATCGGGATTCTTAAACCCACAAATAATTTATAGATTAACACCAAGGTCAGGAAAAGGAGGAAAATGAAGACTGAAGTGTTAACCGGGTTATATCCTTCCCCGTACACCATGGGTTCAATGAAGTATTTATTTAAAAACTGGAGAACAAAATCAAGTAGCTCCATTTAAACAACCCTTTTAAACAAATTCTTTCACCATGGAGCCTGTTAAAACTTTTTGAGGGCGAGGGGTTTGTCTCCTACGGAGGCTTTACTTTTCACCTTAGGTTTAACTTCAGGCCTAATTTCATGGTTGTTCTTGGTAAAAAGACTCCCTAGAACAAAGATAACGGTAAACTTAAAAAAACAATCGATTTACGTAACCCTAACTTTCCTAGCTATAATTTTCTTGGCAGCCGTCCAGAGGAATTACACAGGAACCATTGTCTTTTACCTGGCCATGCTGACAGCCCCGCTTGTGGACAAAGTTCTTACAAGGAGAAGCCTCCAGCAATTCGGCCTAACCCTTGAAAATTTCTGGGCAACAACCCTGTTGGGCTTAGGCTTCGGCCTAGCAGGCCTCACAGGCGTCATCGTGGGTGAACCAAGCTGGATTGCAACGAAGGAGTTCATACTTTACAACGCCTTCTTCTTTATACCCGCCGAAGAACTCTTCTTCAGGGGATATGTCCAGACATACATGATGAAGGCTGTTGGAGACAGGAAGGCAAACCTAATTCAATCTATCTTATTCGCCCTCTCCTTCTTGGCATGGGGGTACAACGTTAAAAAAACTTTGCTGGTGTTCATAGCCGGCCTCGTGGAAGGAGAAATATATGCAAGGACCTGTTCAGTGTGGTGCACATACCTCACTCAAACA
>JAOZGF010000018.1 GCA_027491845.1 Thermoproteota archaeon
CTCAAAAGGGAAAGTTGTAGGAGTTGCTGAATTAATAACTACCTCCATGATCTGGGGTACAACTTTCCCTGCAATGAAAATAGCTTTAAAGTACGTTTCCCCTATCTCCTTCATTTTCCTGCGTTTCTTTGTTTCATCCGTTTTAATGTTTATTGTTTACCACAAGAAAATTTTTAGAGCTGGGAGGAAAAAGGTTTTAGCAAGTTTCCTTGTGGGTTTTTCTTTGTACATGGGTTTTGTTTTTCAGGTTTCAGGTTTAACCATTACAACTGCTTCAAAATCAGGTTTCATCACAGGTTTAAACGTGATAATGGTTCCGTTCTTATCTTACTTCCTAATTAGGTCGGAGATTAAAAAGAATTCTTTGTTTGCAGCCTTCATTGCTGTAATTGGTCTCTACCTCTTAAATTTTAACGTGGAAGGTGTTTGGGAGTTGAATTTTGGGGATTTACTAACCCTTGTTTCCGCTGTCTGTTTCGCGTTCCAAGTTGTTTTAATAGGTAGGTTTGCGGGGGAAATGGAGGCAGAGGTTCTAGCCACTTTACAGATTTTAACCGTGTGTTTCTTGAGTCTTCCCTCTTTCATTTTGCTTAAAGAAAACGTTTTCAGTCTTAACCTACTTACTTGGACGATTATTATTTACACAGGAGTTTTTGCAACTTTCATCGCGCTCCTGCTTCAAGTGAAGGGTCAGGTGAATGTTTCACCCACTAACACGGCGATTATTTTTTCAAGTGAGCCTGTTTTTGCGTCAATGTTCGCCTACCTGTTTTTGTCAGAGTACTTTGGCTTCCTAGCTATGTTAGGCGCCTGTCTCATACTTATAAGCATAGTGCTCTCTCAGCTTTAACTTCTTTCTCTCTCCCCTTAGAAATAAGACATGCTGAAGAGCTAGACAGAAGGATCATATACATTTAAATAGATTTAGAGTCCATACCTATGGAAAATGTTTTATAACTGTTTCAGGGTGCCTCTGGAGGTGAAAAGGTTGATAGGTGAGTTAGTTCTACAACATGGTGAGGAAACAAGGGAAAGGCCCCCTCAAGAAAAGGGGCGATGAATTACTTGTAAGAGGAAAATTTTCGTTCCGGTTTCTTAACAAAAGTATTTTCGGGTTCCAAGAACGAGAAAAAAAAGACCTTGGTGACACGTTAAAGGAACAAGTTGGCGATTCCCCGGTTGACTTATGTAGTGCGCTGATGGGTCTCGCCCAAATAAAGCTTTCTGAAAAAAGGCTTTTAATCCTGAAAGGAGTTTATGAGCTAGCTGATGGAAAGATCACCATAACAAGGCTATGCAGGGAACTTTCACATAAACTGAAAATGCCGAGTTCAACCCTGAGGTGGAACCTGAAAAAACTCAGGAAAGCCGGGTTAATAGAGTCGGGAACTAAAGACGACAAAGGAAAGCCAATTAAAGTCACGGAGATAGGGAAAATCATACTGGAAACTTACTTCAACAATGCCTTAATGCAGAACAGGTTTTGAAAGGAAACACAACGAGTTTGACGGTGACAACTTTATTTTAAAAAATCTTTAACCACATTATTACTCACTGTCACTAAGCGTTGAATTGAGGGAATAAGTTGATTATCGCTGCATGCGGAGACATACATAGCCCCCGCTACCTAGGTCTTTTCAAGGAGTCTGTAAAGAGAGTGCCTGAGCCAGATGTCTTCTTTTTGCTAGGAGATATTGTCATGAAAAACAGGGTGGAAGAGTACAGGAATGTTTTGGACTTGTTAAAAAGGTTTGACTGCCTGAAAATAGGTGTTTTCGGGAACGAAGAATACGTGCAGGATGAAGAAAGGTATTTGAAGCTTTATGGGGACGAAGTAATATTTTTAAGGGATGAATCAAGGGTTTTCAGGATCAATGACGTGGAAGTAGGTGTTGTAGGGACTAGGGGCGCCCTAGACAACCCTACTTTTTGGCAAAGAAAAAACCTTCCAGGGATAGAGGCTGTTTATAGGGAGAGAGTGCTGAGGGTTAGGAAGCTTCTTCTGAACCTTAAATGTCAGTTAAAAATATTTCTCACCCATTACGCGCCCACCTACAAGGTCTTGAGAGGGGAGAAAAACCCTAAGTATTTCCCTCAAATGGGTTCAAGGAAGTTTGAGAGGGTCATTATAGAGGGTAAACCGAACCTCGTTTTCACTGCGCACTCCCACAAAGGTTCTTCAACGGTGTACGTTGACAACATACCTGTCCACAATGTTTCTCTCCCCTTAAACAGGAGAATTTGCATCATCTCAACACTATTTTAAATCTTTTTATTTCCTTGGTGGAAGGGAAAGTGAATGGTTGAAGCCTTCCTTTTTCGGGGAAAAAGAAAAAACTTATGTAATACGTGAAGTATCATTTTTATTCATGAAAGCAAGGGCTTCCAGCGGAAACGTAAAGATAATTGTGTTCATGGTCTTTATCCTGCTTTTCTCCTTGGCTGTGAATGCTAAGGCTCAAACAGGCTTA
>JAOZGF010000019.1 GCA_027491845.1 Thermoproteota archaeon
AACAAACTAGGTAATTTCTTTTTCGACTTGCCCTTAAAATTATCTTAGATTACTTTTCTGGGTCTTTCCAGATGCTTTTTAAAATGAAATGAAGAATGATGGAGGAGGAAGAATGAAATGGGAAGGATAATTGAACTCAACCGTAGTGTTATTATTTCCTGTGACGTTGAGAATACTGAAAAATTAGTAAGGCTCATAAAAGAAACACGGGACATTGACGGAATCGGGGGGTATAAGATAGGCTCAATACTAGCTATTCAATTTGGGTTACCTGAAACGGTTAGCCTAATCCGTGAATTAACAGATCTTCCCATTATATACGATCATCAAAAGGCCATGACAGATATCCCTGAGTTAGGCGAGAGAATTGTGAGAACAATCAAGGAGGCAGGAGTCAATGCACTAATAGGTTTTCCTCTCTCAGGCCCAAGAACAGAAGAAAGTTGGATTAAAGCTTGTAAAAAAATCGGTTTAGAGGTTATTATTGGTGGAGAAATGACCAATCCAGCTTACAAGAGAAGTGAAGGCGGCTATATCTCCGATGAGGCGCTTGATGAAATCTACTTGTTAGCAGCTAAATTAAACGTGAACAATTTTGTTGTTCCAGCCAACAAAGTGGAAAGAGCCAAGCATTATCACTCTATATTAAAAGAACTCGTTAAAGAGGACCTCACGTTCTTTGCAACTGGCTTTATAGTTCAAGGAGGGAGAGTAAGGGAGTTTGGTGAGGCACTGGGAAAGGAATGGCACGCCATAGTTGGAAGAGCTATCTATGAGGCGAAAAATATTAAGGAAGCCGCTGAAAAGATAGTTAGAACAATACTTAACCGATTTTAGCTAGGGGACTAGGTTGTTAAAGTTAATATGTAAAAGACCCTTAAGAACCTGTAGCTTAAAACGCCATTATTCTGGAGAGTTCATCGTTGACTTTCTTCATTGATTTATAAATGTTTATGACGGCAGTATGAAATTTATCTTCTTTCACTTTTTTCTCAAACATGTAGGAGTCAGCTATTTCTTTGAACTCTACTTCGTTTTCTCTCGCAACAGACTGAAACGTTTCCTTTAGTTTCTTCCTTGTTTCCTCGTCGACTTCCCTTGAATTGAACAACAGCCCGCTTGAAACTCTGAAGAAACCCTTTTCACTTACAACGGATATTCTTGTTTGTATTACAGCGGGCAGAGGCATTAGTTCAGCTAACAAAATTGTTTTGTCGTTTACATTGGTTTCTTTGACCGTCATTAAACCATAGGGCCTCAATGCTTTCTCCATAATTTCTCTAGGTTTCAAGAATTCCTTCTCACCGCTAAGTGAAGATTTAAAAGGCGTTAAAAAAATGGAGAAAGGAGTTAGGTTATTTTTCTTCTATCTTCAACTCTTTTAGCCTTTCCTATAAATCTTGGAAGTGTTCCAACGGGAACTAGATTTATTATGGCGGATACCCCTACAATTGACTTTACTTTTTCTGCGATTTCTTTTTTAAGGTCTTCTAGCTTGGACATGTCGCCGCCAACTTCTTCATATAGCTCTTTTGTGGGTTCAACGTTAATTGTCATTACATCTAAGAGTTTAGGTCTCTCTATTACGATCGTATAATTTGTAGAAACCCCCTTCACACTTAACAATGCATCTTCAACAGTTTTAGGCCAGAACTTCACGCCTCTAACCTTAACCATGTCATCGCTTCTTCCTAAGACCTTCTCCATTCTTCCAATTGTTCTTCCGCACTCGCATTCCTCTGTAGTGAATCTTGTCAGATCTCCTGTTCTGAACCTCAACAGGGGCATTCCTTCACGGTCAAGTGTTGTTAGCACTAGTTCACCTAGTTCTCCTTCTTCAACGTGCTCTCCTGTTTCCGGGTCTATTATTTCCGGGAGAAAGAGGTCCTCGTAAAGATGAGAACCGTTGTGATATTGGCATTCATGGGCCACTCCAGGCCCTATTATTTCAGACAACCCGTAAATGTCGAATGCCTCTATTCCAAGTAAGTTTTCTATTCTTTCCCTTAATTCCTCAGACCATGGCTCTGCTCCAAGTGTCCCGCTTTTCCAATAAAGTTCTTTGGCAGGATCTATGCCCATTTTTTCAATGGCGTATTCCCCCATGTAAGCCGCATACGTTGGCGTGCATGCGATTGCTGTTGTTTTAAGTTCTCTTGCCAATCTAATTTGTCTTTCTGTTTCTCCGCTTGATATTGGTAGGACTGCTGCACCCACCTTTTGTCCGCCATAATGCAGGCCTAAACCGCCTGTAAATAACCCATATCCGTAGGCAACCTGCAATATGTCTCCCTTCCTTAGACCTATAGAGGCACAACACCTTGCAACTGCTCGAGCCCAAACCTCTACGTCCCTTGCCGTATACAGTGCTGTTGTTGGAGTGCCTGTTGTACCTGAGCTGCAATGTATTTCTATTATTTCATCCATGCTAGTAGCCATTAATCCGTAGGGATAGTTTTTCCTTAAGTCGTCTTTGTAAGTGAAAGGTATTTTGGTGAGGTCTTCCAAGCCTTTGATGTCGCTAGGTTTAATCCCTGCTTCCTTAAACCTCTTCTTGTAGAAATCAAGTTTGTCATATGCGTAGTTAACCATCTTTATTAGTCTCTCTTCTTTAAGTTTTTCTAGTTTTTCTCTTGGCATACATTCAAACTCTGGCTCGAAAATCCAGCTACCCACCTTACCTTTCAATTTTGTTTCCTCCCGAGAAAGAGCTTTCATTAAACAAAAACTTTTTAAAACTTTGGCGCGAGTCATTCAGAAGTTTATGTCACTCATCTATTGTTTTTAAACATGTTCTTTTAAAAAAGTATTTTTGTTAGATCCAATTTTTCGCGGGGAAAGTAAGGATATGTTACTCGATGCTTTTCACCCTTCAATTCCCTTTTCTTCCTCGCTTCTATCATAGAGGCGATTTGAGTTGTTTTTAGGGTTGTTAGTCTATGTTTAAATATTAGGTTTAAGAAGTTTATTATACGTCTTTAAAAGCATCATTTCTTTTGAGTATCTATGAGGTGAAGATTTAATTGTTTACTTCGACAATGGCAGGTTATGACAGGGCAATTACAGTTTTCAGCCCAGACGGCAAACTATTTCAAGTTGAATATGCGGTTTCAGCTGTTAAGAGGGCTCCTCCAACCATAGGTATAAAGACAAAGGAAGGAGTAGCGTTAATAGCGAAGAAACGCATGTTATCGAAACTAATGGAGGCTGAATCCGTAGAAAAAGTTTTTAGAATAGATGAACACATAGGTGCAGCGATGGCTGGATTATACGGTGACGCAAGGGTTCTGGTGAACAGGGCGCGAGAAGAATCACAGTCAAACAGGCTTTCTTTCAAAGAACCCATTACAACCTTGTTGCTGACAAGGAGATTAAGTAACTTGATACAGCTGTTTACCCAGAACGCCGGTGTAAGGCCGTTCGGAGTAATCCTGTTAATAGGCGGAATAGATGATTCAGGACCTAGTCTATATATGACTCATCCCTCTGGAGCTTACTATGGATACAAGGCTGTTGCTGTAGGAGCTGAAAGCGACAGAATAAATGAAGTCTTGGAGAAAAAATATAGGGAGGATCTTTCATTAGATGAGGCAATCAAGCTTGGGCTAAACTGTTTAAAGGAAGTTGACAAGGAGGAGTTAACATCTGAAAACGTTGAGATTGGTTTAATAAGGATTAAAGACAAGAAATTTAAGAAGTTAGGCCGCGAAGAAATCGGTAAATACCTGAAAATGGTGAGTTAATATAGGCAATTTTTTAGTTAGTGAAGTTAATGAGCAAGGAAGAACTAACATTGTCAAGAATAGAGATAGGCGGAAACAAGTATGAGGTTATAGTTGATCCTTATAAGGCATATGAATACAAGAAGGGAAGGCTCAAGGACATAAATGAAGTATTAAAGTTTGAAGAAATATTCAAGGACGCGAGAAAGGGAGAAAGACCCACAAAGAAAGACCTTCTCAAGGACTTTAAGACTTCTGACGTCAGGGAAATTGCCAAAATAATAGTGAAAAACGGAAGACTTCAACTTACAACTAGACAAAGGAAAGAAATGATTGAAGCAAACACTAAAAGGATAATCACCTACATTTCAAAAAATTTTCTTGACCCAAGGACGGGGAAACCTCACCCTCCTCAGAGGATTGAACTTGCTTTAAGAGAAGCATCAGTTCCAATCGACCCGTTTGAAAACTATTTGGTTCAGGCGCAAGAGATTATTAGTAAAATTAAAGCCGTGCTACCCTTGAAACCTGTTCAAAGAAAAACAGTTTTCCTTGAAATAATTGTGCCAACAGAGTTTACAGGTAAGGTTTATGGGGAAATTAAAAGGAAGGGGCAGATCATGGAAGAAAAATGGGAAGAAGGAAAGCTTTGGATTCAAGTAAAAACAACATCTGATCTTGAAGAAGACTTAACAAGAAAACTAGAGTCTGTAACTAAGGGGAAAGTTAGGGTGAGAAAAGTTGGATAAGGAAGAAAGTTCCTTTGAAAGAAAGGAAATCGTTATCCCTGGACAATGGATTGGCGAGGCAACCAGGCCGGTTGCTCCTGAAAATACTTTTATTGAAGGGAGAAACGTTTACTCTGCTGTAATCGGCCTCCTATATCGGAATAAGAAAAGTTTTAAAGTTGTTCCTTTAAAGGGTAGATATCTGCCAAGGGTTGGTGACATTGTAATTGGTAAAATCATAGATGTCTCCCCTTTGATGTGGGTTGTTGACATTAATTCGCCGTATAAAGGTCTTTTGCCCTACGAGAAGGTCTCAAGGGAAAGAAAAAAAATGTTTAACCATTATGAAGTTGGAGACGTTGTCTTAGCTAAAGTAGAGGTTTTTAATTACACTTCTAACCCAATACTATCCACAAAAGAAAGGGGCCTAGGAAAACTAAGTGAGGGAAGGCTAGTTAGGATTTCACCTGCAAAAATACCTCGCCTTATAGGTAGGAAGGGTTCTATGATTTCCATGATTAAAAAAGAGACGGGGTCTGAGATAGTAATTGGAAAAAATGGCTTAGTGCTTGTTAGGGGAGGAAACTGGGAAAAAGAGAACTTAGTTGCTGAAATTATTAAGAAAATTGAAAGGGAAAGTCACACTACTGGTTTAACCAATAGAATACAGGAATTAATAAGGGAAAAAATGGGTTTGAAAGGGGATTAAAAGATGAGTTATTTTTTCAGAAAGGAACCTGAGAAACTTATTGACGAAAACGGGAAAAGAATTGATGGAAGGGATTTATATGAGTTGAGACCCATAAAGATGAAGGTTGGCGTGCTTAAAAACGCAAATGGATCCGTGTATTTAGAATGGGGTGAAAACAAGGTTTTAGCAGCTGTTTATGGTCCAAAAGAAATTCATCCGAAGCATCTTTCTCTTCCAACAAAGACAAGATTAAGATGTAAATACAGTATGTCGCCCTTCTCAACTCCTGAAAGAAAAAAACCTGGCCCGCCTGACAGGAGGTCAATAGAACTCTCTAAAGTAATTAGGGAAGCCCTTGAACCAGCTATTTTCATTGAAAAATATCCTAAAACAGCTATAGATGTTTTTATTGAAATATTGCAATCAGCTGGGGGGACTAGAACTGCTGGAATAACAGCTGCCTCAGTTGCACTGGCTGACGCTGGGATTCCGATGAAAGATCTTGTTTCCGCTTGTTCCGTTGGCAAAGTTGACGGAAAAATCGTTCTAGATCTTAACAGCTTAGAAGATATGTACGGTGAAGGAGACATGCCTGTCGCCATCATGCCTAGAAAGAAGAAAATAACGTTACTTCAACTTGACGGAAACTTCACTAGGGAAGAATTTAAGTCCGCTTTAAAGCTGGCGATTGATGGATGTATGAAAATATACGAAATACAGCGTGAAGCCATACTCAACAGATACAAAGAGCAGAAAATCGATTTGATTTAAAAATTTTTGGAGAAATGATAAAATGTCTGAAATAGTCGCAACAATAAGGAAAAACTACATTAGAAAGATTCTTCGTTCTAACAAAAGGATGGATGGAAGAAACCTGACGGAATACAGGGAAATAAAAATTGAGCCTAACTTTATAAAAAACGCTGAAGGGTCAGCAATGGTTTCACTGGGAAACACGCAGGTTCTAGTTGGGGTCAAAGCAGAAATAGGTGAACCGTATCCTGACTCCCCTGATAAGGGGGCCTTCATAACAAATGCCGAGCTCGTTCCTTTAGCTTCTCCTTCCTTTGAGCCGGGGCCGCCGGACGAAAATGCCATAGAGCTCGCAAGAATAATTGACAGGGGGATAAGGCACTCGGAAGCCTTAGACCTAAAAAAACTTGTGATCCAAGAAGGAAAAAAGGTTTGGATAATTTTCATTGACATTCACGTCTTAAACCATGACGGAAACTTATTTGATGCATCAAACATAGGGGCCGTAGCTGCCTTACTTTGCACGAAAATACCTGTAGCTAAAATGGATGGGGAAGAAATAACGGTGGAAAATAAATGGGTTAAACTACCGGTTAAAAACATCCCTGTCACCATAACCCTCGGAAAAATAGATGACAAATTGATACTAGACCCCGTTATAGAGGAAGAGGAAATATTGGATGCAAAAATAACAATATGCTTTGAGAAAAACGATTTAATATGTGCAGTGCAAAAGATTCACGGTCCACTTACCACTGAGGACTTAGAAGAGGCCATAGAAATAGGTTTGGATAAATCTAGAGAGATAAGAAAAATGATTGAGGAAGCTGTGAAATGAAGGAGTTCATGAGGATCACAAAGAAGTTTAAGTCCAGGTATGGGTACAAGCTAAGAAAGAGATATGCCGAAGTAATGGCGCAAAGGTTTAAAGAGGTAAGGTGCCCCTACTGTCAAAGGAAAGTGAGGATGAAGAGAATTAGCGTCGGTATTTGGAGCTGTCCTAAATGCAAGGTTACCTTTACTGCTAAGGCCTATACTCCAGTGGTGGGAGGAAGGTAAAACCTTCAATGAATTGCCTCATAACGACTTCTCGGGAACCTACAAGGAGAATAAGAAGTTTCATTAAGGATCTAAACAAAGTAATACCGGGATCGGTGAGGGTTAATAGGGGTAAAAAATCTGTAGAAGATTTGGCGAGGGAATGCCTCAGGTATGGGTTAAGCCGTGCCCTGATAGTGTTCAGGGCCAAAGGAAACCCGGGCAAAATCGTGTTCTTAGAGGTAACGCCAACCCACTACTCCTACTATCCCCTAGCAATATATTTAAAAGGGATTAAACTAAGGAGGGAAATGAAAGTAAACGATGTTGAACACTCGTTAGGGGAAAAAAGTAGGCTGATGGTCGTAACATATGCTTCACAAGGGGGAAAAATAAGAAAAGCTGCCGAAGTAATTGCTGAAGGCTTAGTCACGGAATACATGCAAATAAGAGACATCGTTAATTTGACGAACTTGGATCTATACGACGAATACGTCTTCCTCTTCTTAACCATTGTTCAAGGGAAAAAACAAATAAGATTTTATATTTTCGGAGATGGCAAGATCAAAGAAACAGGTCCAAGGCTAAACATAAAAGAAATAAGGTTTAAAGGTGAAGAAATACTTTAATGACAAACCTCTTAGAAATTAAGGGAGAAATAATTTATCAACACCCTAACCACGACCACGTAGAGATCGTTTGGAGAGCAATCGAGGTTGAGTTATCGTCCATGAAGAAAAAAAAGGTTCAGATGGAGGGTGAAACGAAAAACAACAAAATATTAATAAGGATTAACACAAACAAAATCTCAAAGTTTAGGGCTTTCTCCCTATCATTTATAAGGTATTTAGGCTTAGCTTCAACCTTATTGGAGCAAAAATAAGAGATAACATTCG
>JAOZGF010000030.1 GCA_027491845.1 Thermoproteota archaeon
AGTCAACCTTAACTCAATAATTCAAGTCATCTTTGTTCCAGGACTTGCATTTATCTTTATCTTTGCAATGATAGCCGTGTGGTTTGAAAGAAAGTTTCTGGCACATGCAATGCTGAGAATAGGCCCGCTTTACGCCGGCAGGGTGGCTGGTTGGCTTCAGTTAATAGCGGATTTCCTGAAGCTGCTTACAAAAGAAATATTTTTTCCAGATGATACGGACAGAAATTTACTTTATGTAATGCCGATTATAGCATCTCTTATACCTGCATTGGCCGTTACACTCATCCCTTTCAGTGAAAACTGGGTTATTTTCAGGGCTGGGGGGCTAGGTCTACTGTTGTTCTTCGGCATCGCAGGCTTAAGCCCTATAGTTCCCTTACTTGTTGGTTGGGCTTCAAATAACAAGTATACGGTTATAGGTGGATTTAGAGCAGCATATCTCTACATAGCTGCAGAAATTCCATTGGTTCTTTCAGCTGCAGGAACAGTTATTCTGTCGGGTTCATTCGACCTAGTTAAAATCGTCGAAGCACAGTCACGTGTTTGGTTTGCCATGCCTCTGTTTCTGGGGTTTGTGGTGTTCTTCCTGGGTTTGTTGATGGAGGCAGAAAGAACACCCTTCGATATTCCTCCAGCAGAACAGGAAATAGTTGCTGGTTGGAGGACGGAGTTTACAGGGGCTCTTTATGCCCTAATAATGATGGTCGAGTATATTTCACTCTGTGCATGGACTTTGCTTTTCGTAACGCTTTACTTGGGTGGTTTTAACGGTCCAATACTTTTTAACCATGTATTGTTCTCAAATATTTTCTGGGTGATAGTTAAGTTCGCCATTGTAGTTGTTCTTATAATTCTTTTGAGGACAACTTTTCCCAGGGTAAGGATGGATCAGGCGTTAAGGATTGGTTGGTATTACCTTATTCCGCTCGCGATGTTGAATCTCTTTATTGCAATCTTCCTGAGATATTATGGTTTCAGGGTGTTTTGAAGTGTCCGAGTTATTCAAGGGAATATTGAAGCCCTACGCCATTGTTTTTTCCCACGTGTTTAAGAGACCACACACAGTCAAGTTTCCCTATGAGAGGATAAAGTTTCACCCTAGATTCAGAGGGAGAATAGTGCTTTCAATAGATAAATGCATTGGATGCGGCATATGTGAGAGGATTTGTCCCACTAAGGCGATTGAACTCGTCCAAGTTGAACAGGCTCTAAAAGAAGGAAAGAAACACCCGAAAATAGACTTCGGAAGGTGTTGTCTCTGCGGTTTTTGTGTTGATTACTGCCCAAGAAACTCTTTAAGAATGACTGGTTTCGTGGAGTTTTCAGAAGAAAAAAGGGTGAACCTTGTTTATTCGCCTGATAAGTTAGTTAAAGAGCCAAGGGTAACTGAAGTTTTACCTATGTTAAAGAAAGAACTTGAAGTGGAAATAACTCAGGAAGGAAGAATAAGGTATGTGGGGAGGAGGATAAAGTAAATGGACTTTGTTTTAATTCTGTTGCTTATAATTTCCCTTGTCTCAGCTGCATCAGCTGTTTTTCATCCGAATCTGATGTACGCCGTCCTTTCACTCCTTGTCTTCAACATTATTCTCGCAATTGTTTATTACGCTTTATCCGCCCCATTTGTAGCTGTTTTTCAGTTGGCTGTTTTCGCAGGAGCAATAATTGTGTTCTTTATAGTTACAGTTACTTTAACGAGGGGGGGTATGGAGTCTTGAAAACCTATGAAGTAGCGGGAGGAATAGTGGCAGTAGTCTTAATGGGCTTAATCTTTCTGAGCGTTTTCCCTGTTTCAACGAAGGTTTTCACATTTTATCCTGAGGAGGCCAAATCAGGTTTTTCAAGTAGAGAAAAGTCTGTTGCAGCCGAAACAAAATATATTTGGAATGAAAGGATGATGGACACGCTTCTTCAGTCATTGGTAATCCTTACGGCGGTTGTTTGTGTAGCTGCTTTGATGAGAAAGACTTTGGAGGGATAACCTAATGGATTTTTCCTACATGGTCTTTGTAGTCTTGCTACTCGGTCTAGGAGTCTTTTGTATAATTTCTAGAAAGAACATGATTAGAATATTAATAGGTTTAAGCATACTTGTCAACGCTGTTAACCTCAATTTCATTCTCTTATCTACAGTGAAGTCACCTGGCTTAATAGACCCACTCCCTCACGCTTTTGTTGTGACGGCAATAGTTGTGGACGGTAGCTTGATAGCTGTTGCACTTGCACTGGTTTTGTCCGTGTATAAAATATATGGAACCCTTGACGTGAGGAAGCTTAGGAGGCTGAAATGGTAATGTGGGAGCAATTGAGGCCTCTTTACCCACTAATATCCCTACTAGTCTTTACTTTTCTAACTCCGATCATAACGTATTTCGGCAGGACAAGAAATAGAAAGTACGTTGGCGGGATATGGGTTTCTCTTTCCTTTTTAGTAGCGTTGATTCTTCTCATTACGCTTTACAAGGATGTTGTGTCTCAACCCATTAAGTCATATTTCGTCGTTTCACCGCCTTTAGGCGTTGAATTTAAGGTAGATTTGCTTAGCCTTTTGTTTTCTCTAGTTTTCGCATTCATAGGTTTCTGCTCGGCTTTAAGCTCTATAAGGTACATGGAAGAAGAAACAGGGCTCGACACATATTACATGCTCTTCCAGTTAATGGTTCTAGGAATGATAGGCGTAACGTTCTCAAACGATTTGTTTAACCTCTTTGTTTTCTGGGAGATTATGTGTATTTCTTCCTATGTACTGGTTTCCTTTAGAAAATATCACTGGGAGGCCGTTGAGGCAGGTTTCAAGTACCTTATAATGAGCTCATTCGGGTCAGTTGCCCTGCTGCTCTTAATCTCGTATCTTTACGGCGTGGCTGGAACCCTTAACTTTGACACCTTACATCAAATTGTTACTGGGTCAAAAGAGCTTCCAATATATTACTTTTTAATAGGCTTAACGATGGTTGCCTTCGGGATAAAGGCTGCAGTCGTTCCTTTCCACACTTGGTTAGCTGACGCCCACCCAGCGGCTCCAACCCCAATCAGTGCAATGCTTTCAGGAGTTGTGATAAAGGCAGGGGTTTTTGCTTTATTAAAAACGTATTTCGTTGTTTTTTCACCGGCATACTTCAACTACGGCATAATGATACTTGTGCTGGGTATATTAACAATGACTGTGGCTAATTTGATGGCCTTGCTTCAAGAAGACATAAAGAGGTTGCTCGCCTACTCAAGCATTGTGAACATTGGCTTCATCGTGACAGGTATAGGTGTGGCTGCCTATGTCTTGTCGTCAAGCTTTTATTTCTGGGAAACGATGGATGTAGCTGTTTTTGCAGTGATAGGCGCATTATTCCATTTCTTAAACCATGCACTGGGTAAAGGGCTTCTCTTTCTTTGTTCAGGCTGCTTCATACATGAATTGAAGACTAGAGAAATAGCCAAAATGTTCGGGATTGGTAGAAAGATGCCGTGGACTGGTTTCTCTTTCTCGGTTGGATTGTTGGGCCTAGGCGGTGTACCTCCTCTTAACGGTTTCTGGTCTAAATTAATAATTATTTGGTCTGCCTGGCTTGCTTACAAGCAAGTAGGCGGCTTAGCGATGCCGATTACAATTGCTTTCCTTGTTTTCAACGCAGTGTTTGCTGTAACCTATTACGTGAGGCTTATCCAGTTACTTGTGGTAAGGGAGCCTGAACAGGAGGTTAGGAGAGCTCATAGGCCACCTGCATCCATGGTTGTTCCGCTTATCATATTGGCAGTATCCTGTATAGTAATTGGAGTATATCCCGGTTTAGTTCTAGGCTTCATAGAAAGCTCGGCTAAAGTATTGGTTAACCTTGTTCTGAGGTGACGCATGTGGTTGAGGAAATCCTAACCGAGTGGGTTTGGGGTGCTTGGCTCTGTTGGATTTTCCCCATAGCTGGAGCCTTGCTTACACCTTTATTCGCTAAAATAAACCACAAGTTCAGGGATTATGCAGCAGTATTTTTCTCCTTCCTTGGAGCGATTTCAGCAATTTCCCTCATACCATTACTCATAAATGGTAGATATCCCATACACAACTCCATTGACTGGGTTACCATTCCAGGCACAGTGACGCTTAAAGCTGAAGTACTGGTTGATCCTTTGAGCATAATAATGACGAACGTTGTAGCCATCATTAGCTTCCTAATAATGGTTTACTCCCTAGGCTACATGCACGGGGATCCGAGCTTAACAAGGTACTGGTTCTTCATGAATTTCTTCATAGGAAACATGCTTATACTCGTCACAGCAGGGAACCTTGTGCAGATGCTGTTTGGGTGGGAAGGAGTAGGGTTATGTAGTTACGCCCTAATAGGTTTCTGGTATAGAGATTCAAAGGAAGACTGGTTAAAATGCTGGGTTGGAGAGGAACCAGAGGCTTATCCCCCATCTCATTGCGGATTAAAAGCATTCATAACCACTAGATTAGGCGACGTATTCATGTTAATAGGCGTATTCATTGTCTTCGCTCTTACAGGAACAGTTTCCTTCCTTGACTTAACAGGGGCATTCAGCCACGTTGGAGAGGCATTTAGGTGGCTGATCGTCCCGGCAACAATACTCATCTTCGGCGGAGCCATAGGGAAGTCGGCTCAGCTCCCGCTCATGGAATGGTTGCCAGATGCCATGGCGGGTCCCACGACAGTTAGCGCACTGATACACGCAGCAACCATGGTTAAAGCTGGAGTATACCTAGTTGGAAGGATGTTCCCAATAATATATGCTTGGTCCTTGCAATACCCTGACCTCATAACGTTTTTCCAAGTTGTAGGGTGGATAGGTGCATTGACAGCCTTTGTAGCTGCAACACAAGCAGTTGCATCATCTGAGATTAAAAAAGTCCTCGCATACTCGACTGTGAGTCAATTAGGCTATATGATGCTTGCACTGGGAGTGGCTGGAGCATCAACAGAGTTCATCATAGGCTATTCGGGAGGAGTATTTCATTTAATGAGCCATGCAATGTTTAAGGCAGCCCTCTTCCTCTCAGCAGGGGCAGTGATTCATGCAACAGGGTCAAGATTCCTTAGACATTATGGCTCGCTAAACAGGAAGATGCCTAAAACGTTTGTTTTCATGACCCTTGCAGGGTTTTCCTTGATGGGCGTGCCTGTTCTGTTTAGCGGTTTCTGGAGTAAAGACATGGTTCTAGAGGCAGCCTTGGTTTCAAATCAATACCTTATTTTTGCCTTGGGAGCAATCACTGCGGCCATAACGTCTTTCTATACCATGAGGATGCTTGGCTTAACCTTCTTCGGCGAAGAGAGCCAGCATCAAAAAGAACTGGAAGAGGAAGGGCGCCATATACATGAGGCACCACCCGTTATGTGGGTTCCCTACGGTGCACTTGTAGCTGGAACGATAGCCTTCGGCGTGGCAGGATTGTTTGTTGGAAAGTGGATAGAACATATTTTCCATGAATACCTGCATTTATTCATTAGGACAGAACACACAGCAACTTATACAGTACAAACACTGTCTCACCATGCCACACCTGAAAACTTATTGTTCGGCCTCACACCAGTTCAACTGACCATGGCAATATCGATAACAATGCTCTTAATAGGAGTCATTCCAGGCTACCTCATTTATTTCAAGAGAAAAAAGAAGCCTGAGGAAATTGTAGACAGAAGCGCAATAGCGAAGTCAATTTGGAAATTCCTGTTTAGAAGATGGTACATAAATACCTTCTATTACAAGGCCTTCATACATTCTTATTTGAGCTTGTCAAGGAAGGCGTTGAAATACGTTGAAATGAAGGGAATAGATGCCTTTAACTACTTACTAGCGAAGACATTTAGGACCGCATCCTCAAAATTCAGAAAAACACATATTGGAGTGCTAAGCTACAATTTACTGCTTATAATGGCGGGATTCTTCCTAATAATCTTTATTTTCGCATATCTAGGTTTGATGGCCGTTGGAGTTTAAAAAAGAGATTCCAAAAAGTGAAGTGTTAAAAAATAAAGGAGGAGAAAGATAGGGATGACCCCTGACACCTGCCATTTAATGCTGCAGACAATATTAATTCCAGCCATATTTTCATTAATAGTTCTCTTTTTAGAGAAAGCA
>JAOZGF010000046.1 GCA_027491845.1 Thermoproteota archaeon
AGCCGTAAAAGAAACGGTGAAAAGTGGTTTGCTGATCAAGAACACGGGAGTTCACAGGGTTCTGGAGGACGATGGCTCGCTTCCAATTCCCGAACAAGTTCAACAAAGAATTCAACTGGAGAAAGAAGGGATCAAAATAAAAAACGGGTTTGCCGTCAACTTCAAACAAAAACTTTTCACCGCAAAAGACTTCAATCCAAGTTATCCCCTGACAAAGTTGAAAGAAATGCAAAAAATCCTCTCCAGAAAAATAAAGCTGAAGAGCCTTTCAACCGTGCCTGAAAAATTTGCTGGCTTAGACGTTGCCTACTGCGGAAAAAAGGCAATTGCAACAGCTGTTGCCACCGACAGTTCAGGTCAAGTCATTGAAAGTGCACTTATGGTCGGCGAAGTCAGTTTCCCCTATATCCCAACATATCTTTCCTTTAGGGAGACACCTCTCATGGTAAAAGCCTACAAAAAACTCAGGGAAAAAGTCGATGTAGTGTTTGTGGATTGAAACGGGGTACTTCATCCAAGGGGCTTGGGGCTGGCTAGCCATGTGGGTTTAATCCTTAAAACACCTACAATAGGCATAGCAAAAAAACTTTTAACAGGCAGGATTAATTGGAGGGAAAACAGAAGAACTGGAGAAATAATTTTAAACGGAGAAATAAGGGGTTTCGCGGTGAAAACAAGAAGCAAAGGAAAGCCTATCTACGTTTCCCCTGGAAACCTGATAACGCTAGAGGAATCCCTTAAAATAACGCTGAGCAATACTTTAAAAACAAGGTTACCCGCCCCACTTCATAAGGCACATGTTCTTTCAACACAGATGAAAAACAAGTTGTGAACGCTATCAATAAGTCACCACGTGACTAAATGTGGCTAAAAAGGTTAGAGTCTCCCTGCTAAAACTTTCACCACCTTTGGGAAAACATATTCGGCAATGTCTCCCCTGCTTCCGCCGCCTGTAACAACAATGTACTTGCCGTCACATATTTCCTCTGAACATTCAAAAACAACCTTAGCAAGTTCAACGTAAAAGTTTCTTGTTAAACCAATGTCCCCGTAATCTCCTTGACAAGTGTCATGGCCGAAGAAGTGGAATATCATCGACGGCTTAAACTTCTTGACCGACTTAACGAATACCTCATTAACCTTCTCCAAATACTCTTCCTCACTTGTTTCCCAGCCTAAGCTAACGTCTATCTTTGTCCCGTCGCTGGAGATACTGTTCATCCCGCAAAAACAAACGTGCAAGACATCCCTGTCCCCTGAAAAGATGGCCCTACACCCGTCCCCGTGGTGGGCGTCAGTGTATAATATGGAGAACCTCCTGACACCGTGTTTCCTTCTCAGGTTCACGATAGCAGGGCCAATGCAGGAAACATACGTTCCACCCCATGCAGACCTAGGTCCAGCGTGATGGCCTGCAGCGACACTGAAAACCAATGCATTACTTATTTCTCCAAGCCAACATTTTTCAGCGGCATTAACCGTTCCACCTGAAGAGAGGAGAGCACCCTCCCTGTACCACTTACCCCTTAAACTGTCTAAAACAATCTTTTCATGAACCATCACCAGAAGCTCTTCAGGCACGGGTTCAGGTTCAAACAACTTAACGTTGGGAAGAGCCAAAGCATCTGACATCGCTTCAGGGAAACCGCCGAATTTGTCGCCGATTATAGGCCACTCCTTCCCTGAAAAAACCCTTGAGAAAAAAACACCAGTAACCATTCAGTAACACCCTAAATTAATATTGCCACTTGAAGTGTCAACTTAAAAATCATTAAGAGAAAGAGAGAGGAAAGGGAGAGCTAAAATAGAAGGAATGTGATTGCGAAGTAGAGCAACGTTGGGATTAAAACTATGGCTGCAGCCCTTTTATTACTCACCCCATAATTCTTCTTGACACATATTCCGCAAAGCACTAATGACCAGAAAAACATCAGTCTCCCAATAACCCTGCTATAAACGAAAACACCTGTCCTCTGAAGGTTCTCCTGAATCAGACGGATGCTTGTAAAATTGATGGGTACAGTTACACTTAACTCGGGGAAATAAAAACAAACGAAAAGAAAACCTAGGAAAGAAGAGATTATTTGGGGCGTGAAGCTCAACCCAACAAGTTGCAAGAACCTTTTTAAACCATTTCTTCCCTTAAAAGCCAAAGCTAACAAGTGTAAAACAACCGTGAAACCAATCCATACAAGGAAACTTGTAACTATGCCTGAGAGAATGGCTAAGTATCCACCGACAGCCATGAAAACCCTTATCCTAGGCTCAAAAAACCTAGAAATATTCTGAACAACAACATAACCAGACAAACCGCCAAACAAGCCTATAACGAAAATAATTAAGGAAGGCTCCTTAAAGGAAATCTCCTGACCCAAAATCTCTTCCACTGCCTTAACAGGATGAAACAAGAGAGTAAATGGTTTCCTTAAATCAAGCATTGAAACAACCTGTTCAAGCATGATAAGTATTTTACTATTATCAGAACCCCTAATAGAGTTAAGGTGTTTCAGTTCTTCTAAAGCATCCTTAGGTTTATAAAGTATGAAGTTAAAAACTGAGAAGACAAGTTTCGGCCGTGGTCTGGATGGAGGAGAAAATCTGTTTGATCGGTGGAACAGGTCCCTTCGGGATAGGTTTAGCCCTTAGACTTGCCTTGGCAGGCAAAAAAATAATAATTGGCTCTAGGAAAAGGGAAAGAGCGAGGGAGAAGGCTGAATTAATCAACGAAACACTGAAGAAATACACATCCAACAGGGTTGAAGGTGAAAGGAACGATGAAGCAGTGAAAAGGTCATCGCTCTGCTTTTTAACAGTTCCTTACCCATATCATTTGGAGGCTGTTGAGTCAGTGAAAAACTGTTTCAAGAAAAACACAGTTCTCGTGTCGACTGTTGCGCCTTTCGTAAAGGAAAAAAACTTTTTTAGGCCCGTTGTTCCCAGGGAAGGATCCGCTGCGCAGGAGATAATGAAAGTTCTTCCTCCAACTGTTAAGATTGCTTCAGCGTTCCAAACGGTTTCTGCAAGTTACTTGCAAAACCTAAAAATACGTTTTTTGGAGGGGGACGTAATTGTTTGCGGTGAAAAGAAAGCCAAGAGAAAGGTTTTCGAAATAATTGAACTCATCCCTAACCTAAGGCCCATAGATGGCGGGCCCATTGAGAACTCGGTTATACCTGAAGCCTTCACAGCATTGTTAATAAACCTTGAGTCCTCTCTTAAGGCGAAGTACCTGGGTTTGTCCGTTTTCAACTTCAACTTTACAAGGGAACAGTTAATCGATTTTTACAAGGAAAAGTATGGCTCAAGCTGAAGTCAGGTTTGAGTTAAAAGTTCCGTTGAAGTTTTTTCTAGCTTTTTTAAACTTGACAGTTAAGTCAGTAAGTTTTTTCGAAGGTTAAAAACTCTGTTTCTCCATCGAACTCCAACCCCTTTAAAACGTATCCGTTGTTAAGCAACTCCTTAACTCTTTTAAGGTTAAAGGAGTTCTTTGACATGTATTCATCGGTGGACTCATACCTTATCTCTAACTCAACAATTTCGCTTATAACCCTCATTTTCTCACCTCCAGTTAACCATGCCACCAAAACTTTTTAAAATAATTCCCCCATGAAGATTACCCCTTGCTGGAGACAACTTTAAAAACGGGAAGGAACTTAAAACGGTTTGAAACGTCTGAATAAACCTTCCTTCAAGGCGACACTGCAAAATTTAATTGGAAACAGGAAAGCACTCTAAATAAACCTTGTTAAGGTGCCTAAAACGTTTTGATCCAATCAAGTTAACCATTGAAATGGAAAAAATTGTGTGCAGAGGCCTTGACAGGAAATACTTCAGGTTTAGAGGGGCGAGGTACTATGGAGGGATAGCTACAGGTGACGTTGTTGGCTGTAACTTAGAATGCGTTTACTGCTATGTTAGTTATCCAAGGAGAAATCCAAGGAAAGCTGGAAAATTTTATTCTTGGAGTGATGCACTGAAGATCCTGCTCAGGATCGCTAGACAGGACAGGTTTGAGGCAGTAAGGCTGAGCGGTGGAGAGCCGACGCTGTGCAGGAAACATGTTCTAAAGCTACTTGAAAACATGCCTGAAGAAAAATTATTTGTTCTTGAGACAAACGGAATATTGCTTGGACACGACAAAAAATATGTTGGGGAAATCGGAAAGTATGACAACGTAATTGTCCGGGTTTCATTGAAGGGATGTGTAAAAGAGGAGTTTTCAAGGATCACCGGGGCGAAACCCGTCTTCTTCAATCTCCAATTTAAAGCACTTGAAAATTGTTTAAATCAAGGTGTCGAATGCTTTCCAGCCCTCCTCCTAGATGTTGTGGATAAGAGCAACCTTAACCTCCTGAAAGAAAAGCTGGACGAGATAGATAAAAGCCTCTGGATAAGAATGGATTTCAGCGAAAAACTCTTGCTCTACAAGCATGTAAAAGAAAGGTTAAGGAAAGCAGGTTTCCATTATTGACTGCTTAACTGTCATGTGAAGTCAAGCAACGTCTTTTGCCTTCCGCCAGAGGCCCCCTTGTTTTTTTCAATGATCCTCTCTACGGCGTCAATGAACACTGTTTCCTTTCCTTTAAGCAGGAATCCGCTGCTTGCAAACTCGTGTCCTTCTCCCAGCCCTCCTGCAATCAGACATGCATTGGAAACAAGCTCTGAGGCTGGAGGCATGCTTCCCTCCTTAATCTTTTCTTTTAATTGGGCTGGCACGCGCATTGAAACCTTCACATATTGTTTTTTCAGCCTTCCAAATCCTGGAACCTCTTTTTCAAGGTTCATGAAACCAACAATGTATTTGTCTCGGTCCACAAGAGTTCTTTGATAGCTTAGGTAGCTGGACAAAGAACCTATAACCTTAGAACCCATCCCCTTTAACCTGTCTCTAACATGGAACCATTGCAAGTGTCTAGTTTTCTTAAGCCCGCTCCCCCTTATTTCGCCAATGACCTCCCTAAACATGTCCCTCCTTTTTTCCTGGAGCTCTAGCAGAAGCCTTCTGTTTTCCTCACTATACCCGTTAAGGCTAAGTTGCACCCCCTTCTCAGGCCCATCTAAATAGTATCCCACGGATCCCAGCACATTTAAGTCCCTGTAAAGCCTTTCTAGTTCAGTTTCTTCTCCGTCGAATGACTTAACGAGTTTTTCTTTTCCCCTAACCCTTTTCCTGTGAACAATTTCATTTTCTAATGCGTCCCTTAAAGGAATTTTGTTCATGCCTATGTTAAATTGAGGAAGCTCCATGCTGCCAACAATGGCCAGGTATGAAAGATCTACATTTGAACTGTTTAGGGTTTTTGAGAACAAATAGGTTGCTGTGGCCCCTGAAGCATCGGTTTCCCCCTTAAACCCGTGGAACTCAGGGTTCAAGTTAAAAACATACTTACAATCAGACTTAACAGGGTCATGGTGGTCAAGTATTATTGTTAACAGCTCTTTCCTGTTTAATTTGCAAAGCATGTTTGCATGAGGAGAACCGAGATCCGTGAAAAAAACAACTTTTCCCCGCTCCCTCCTGTAAACTTCCTCAATAACCTCGGGAAAAAATTTCTCCAAACAGATTCTCTCAACTTTAAATCCATTTTTTTCCAACGTCCTAGAAATAATTGATCCTGAGCAAATCCCATCGGCATCGTCATGGAAAAAAACTAGGGCTCCACTTACCCCCTCGATCTTTTCAGCTGCAAGCCTACACTCCTCAAGGAATGAGTCAACATTCATGGTGAACTCACCT
The DNA here is from genome assembly GCA_027491845.1 of Thermoproteota archaeon. Classification (GTDB taxonomy): domain Archaea; phylum Korarchaeota; class JAOZGF01; order JAOZGF01; family JAOZGF01; genus JAOZGF01. Next base: position 5,738 of record JAOZGF010000046.1, read on the forward strand.
TCCAAATTAAAGTAAACGCCCATGAAAGTTAAGGGCCTCCATAACCTTAATAAACTTGACCTCACTTAACATATTAAACGTATGTGAAAACGGAATAATCATCTACATATTTTCGACAAGTCATTGGTTTAAGTTGGTTAAGGGTTGCCTGTGAAAGAAGTTGAAGAGGAAAGCAGGATAAACAAGGAAATTCTAGAGTTCTTCCCCTACCCTTCCTTCAGACGCAA
>JAOZGF010000049.1 GCA_027491845.1 Thermoproteota archaeon
TAGAGCCAGGGAGAACTACAGGGAAAATATGTGCAGAAGCTGTTAAAGCACAAGGGGCTGTTGGAACCCTAATTAACCATTCAGAAAACCCATTGAAGATAACTGAAATAGAATACGTTGTAGAGAAATGTAAGAGGGTTGGATTAATCACCTGCGTTTGCGCAACAACTCCGAAAATCTGTGGTTCAATAGCTTCATTAAGTCCAGATGTAATAGCTTATGAACCGCCTGAATTAATAGGCGGGAAAAAGTCTGTTTCACTAGTTAAGCCGCAAGAGATCCTTGTAGCCATTGAAAACGTAAGAAAAACAAATAAATCTATTCATGTTATCTGTGGCGCAGGCATTAGAACTAGGAAAGACGCTGAAGCAGCTATAAACCTCGGAATGCACGGTATTCTGCTTTCGTCAGGATATGTGAAAGCAAGAGATCCCGAACTATTCCTGACAAACCTAGTTCAAGGGATAAAGGAGGGAGAAGAAAAAAAACTAATTGGTTAGGGAAAAAAGATTAAAAACATTAAGATTCCGTTCCAACCTTACTCAGGCCTAACCACTTTAAAGACAAACACTGGATATGGCTCGGTTTTGTAGACGAGCTTGAAGAACCTCAATGAATCAGTTGCGATGGCGAATCTGAAAATCGTTGTCTCATAGGCGAGCTGGGTTGGGTATATTCTATCCCGCTCTATTCTGATATATTTAGAGACCTCTCCAAACGATGTTGAACTAATTTTTTTAGATATGAAGGCCATGGGTATCCAAACCCCTGAAACCAAGGGGTAATTTGTTCCAACGCTTAATTCACGGTACATGTCCACTACAACATAGCTAACGTTAAACTTATTGCAGAATTTCCATGCTTCTTCCTCGCTTGACATGAACGCTGTAGCTACTTCACGTATAAGAGAAAAGTTTGTCGTGGCTCCGTCTATTAACGTTGTTCTTTCACCATACGTCTGAATAAGGTAACCGTAGTCCCACCAAGACATTATAATGTCCAGGCGGGATGAATTGTCTTTAAGCCACCTGCAAGCTGAAACCCACTCTCCACCATCTAACCTGTAGGGAGAAAGACCTTCATGATATGTGGCTGAAACCTCGTATCCTTGAACTCCATTAACCAGTAAAGAGAGTAAAAGGACAATTAACATGAAGGAAGGAAACTTTAGAGGTCCGAAGTTAGGCCTCTTCAACTTCATTCTTAACTTCTTCTTTTTCATTTGTCTGTCAAACAAAAGCCAAGTTATCCTCCAACCATCCTTAAATTTATCTATAGCCAAGGAGAAAGTTACACTTGCGATTAGGGTTATAAAGGGAGAAAATAGTACAGTTATCCTGCTTGGCATATTGACCATGAAGTAGAAAGAAAGCACAGTCAGCCAGGCTAAAAAGACCTCGAACATCTTTCTTGACTTCAAAACCAGATAAAAGCCAGGAATGGATAATAGCAAGGCAATTCCAACGTTTCTGCTGAGAAACAGACCACCGACATGTTCAGCTACCGTGATAGTTACGTCTCCGGGCTTCTCTTCTCTAAAAGGCGATAAAACATACATGATTCTCCCTGTGAAAAACGTTCCAACGAGATACCATAAAATAAGGAAAAAGACAGCTCCGGCGACTAAGGAGGCCAGAACCCTCTTTATGTATTCTTCTTTCTCAAGAAGTAGATAGGTCATGCTTGAAACTATACTGGATAGGGCGACTAATGCATCTGGTTTAAGGATATAGTTGGCTTCGTGAGGCAGGATTAAGGTAAAAGCAAGTCCAACGATGAGTGTTACTGTGGCTGAAAAAGTTAGTTTCTTGTTTAACTTGCCTGTTATGATAAGGAAGAATAGAAATAGGGAAATCCCGCCCACAAGGAACCTGAAACCCTTCCAAAGCCCTGCTGAAACGCCGAGGAGTAAGCCTGCAATGGAAGCATAAACCGACGTTTTCAATTCAGAGTCTTCTTTAACAGATAAAATAAAGAAGAGAACGGTTGCCAATATAAAGGGAACAGCGAATTGCTCGTGTCTAAAGAAGCCGCCGATTGTTCTAGACAGATAACCAGTGTTTAAGGAAAGGAAGAAAGCAGCAAATACTCCTACATACTTGTTCCAAACAATTCTGCCGATTAGGTAGACAATTACACATGAAATTGGTCCAAAGAAAGCAGGTAAATAGGAACAAAAGACGAATAGGTCAAAATTCATTCCTAGACTTAATAATGCCTTATAAAGGAAGGCTGCAAGGTAATAGTGAAAAACTGGAAAGACGTTTTCAACAAATAAGCCTGTCCCATGCGTCCCCCAAGGAAACCATGTCATAAAGTCTTTTTCAGGGAGTTTACCGTTTTCAATCAAGTACTTTGTCAGTCGGTAATGAAAGAGAGGGTCATCAGATGTAAAGTATGGGCCGATCTCAAGTATGGGTTGAACTCTTATGTAAACGGCCAATGCATAGGCTAGAGCAACTAGAACAATCTCCAATGCCAATGCAGACTTTCCAGACAACCTTACTTTCCTAAGCCAAGCCCAAGGACCTGTTAGGTTTTCATTTGCTTTACTGCTCAAGTTTTTCACCTTTTAAGTGCACAATACTTATTGTTTCTCTTTTTCCCTCTCCTCCCTCTTAAAAATGCCTACTATGTTTTCAACTCCAATCCATAATACAAATAACGCTAGGAAGATACCTATCCTTGCCACATAACCTAGAGGTGTCTCAAAAAAGAGAAAAATATATCCAATCTTCGGGATGATGAAGATAACTTTCCCTATCACATCTTCATACCTTACAAGGAAAAAGTCGGGGCAGGGGTTGGCGTCCCCCTTAGTCCTTATAAAGGTTTTCCCATCGTGTTCTTCGAAAGCTATTATCCGATGGACTATTGGTTTCGAGGGTGTTTCAAACGAAATTATGTCGCCAACCTTTAGTTCTTCAAATTCAACGCCCTTAACAACCACAACGTCACCAATATTTATAGTCGGTGTCATGGATCCCGATCCCACGTATTGGAGAGGCGCCTTCGTGTGAAGGATTAAACCTAGCACGTGAATATAACCGAAGCTTATTAGGTAAGCCAATAAAACTGCCAATGCAAAGGTGATTATCTCTTTTTTGATGTTTCCTCTTGAGGAACTGTTTACCAATGCTCTTACCGCCTTAGATTGCCTTAATTTTCTTAACGATCATTGATTTTTTCTCTATTATTCTGCTGTATCCGCAATATTTGCACCTGACCTTTCCAACAGTCACTTTAAGATCCTCTAAGGTCAACGTTTTCCCACAGTTGTCACAGACATAAGACAATGCCCCACTTCACCCCTATACATTTTTTAGCTTCACTTCAATGAAGGCATTAAGTTTTAAATATTTCTTCTAAGCCTATTCTATCTGTAACCTAATAAATTTTTATGGTGAGGACAAAACAGAATATGCCTGAGATCTGCCCTGTATGTGGTTTACCGAAACAAGTATGTATGTGCGGTGAAATAGCTAAGGAAGAACAAGTGATTAACATAAAAGTCGAGAAAAGAAGGTTCGGCAAAGAAGTGACAGTTATAGATGGACTGGACAGGAAAGATATAAACTTGAACGAACTGGCCGCGAAGCTAAAGTCCATTTGTGCATGTGGCGGAACAGCTAAAAAGGGCAAAATCCTCTTGCAGGGGAACCATAAACAAAAAGCCTATGACGCATTGGTTTCGCTAGGTTTTCCATCCAATAAAATAGAGGTCGAGTAGGGAAGCTAACATTCCGCGTCAGGGTTTTGAGCGATCTTATCCAAACAGTCCCCTAAACCTTCCTTAAGCTCTTTAAACCTGTTTCTCACAGTTACTTCTGTCACTCCAGCAGCTTCAGCTAAACCTCTCTGCGTCCTTCTCTCTCGAGCTATTTTGCAGGCTATATAAACTGCTGCAGCGGCTGTTCCTTTCGGATCCTTTCCAACAGTTAACCCCCTCTTCTTAACCTCGTTAATCACTTTAGTTGCAATTGACTGTATTTTAGGGGATAAACCTAGGGTTGTGCAGAGCTTTGGAACATAATTAGCTGGATCCGCTGGTAAAACCTTTATTTTAAGTTCCCTCATGAGAAACCTTGAACTCTTCCCTAATTCCTTGGTAGATACATTAAATGCTTCTGATATTTCTTCCAGTGCACGTGGGACATTCATTATCCTGCTGGCAATATGTACAGCTCCAGCAACCATTGGAATAACACTTCTTCCTTTCACTAAATCATTTTCTAAGGCCCTCCTGTAGATGTAAGCAGCCTCCTTCCTAACGGATCTAGGCAACATGAGTTTCGAACCAGCTAAACTAATGATTGATATAGCCGTAGCAAGGCTTTTATCAACGGACCTGGTGAATTTACTTCTTCTGTCAAGTTTCCTAAGTCTCTTCATGGATTTGGACTGCTTAATCCTCCTGCCAAAAATATCTTTATCCCTTCTACTGATTATTGTGGAGAGGCCTTTGTCATGTATGTCCTCTGAAACAGGTGGCCCGGTCCTCCTCTTCTCTAAAACCTCCTCATGATCGAAAGCCCTCCATTCAGGGCCTGAGTCAACATGTCTCTCCTCAATAACTGTTCCACATCCAAGACAAATTGTTTGACCCCTTTCCTCATCATAGATTAATCTGTTACCGCCACAAGACGGACATTTTTCCTTATATTCTTCCTCTTCTTCCTCCAAAAAAACACCCCCGAAAAAGGGAAAAATTTAAATTTTTTTCTATTATATAAATTTTGCGCTTTCAACTATTTAAGGCTTACTAAAAACGGAAACCCCCTTACTCCCTAGAAAACTTGAAGCCTGCTAGGAGACCTGTAAAAAATCCTGCAAAATGACCTATAACGTTGACGTTGAACAAACCAGCCCCTAACAATAAGGGAAAAGAAGCGATTAAGTCGATCTTTACATCCAGACCTCTTTTGAGCTTAAAACCAATGTCACCGCCTAGCAAGCCAAAAATTGCACCAGAAGCCCCCACGGAAACAGCTGTTGAAAATAATGAAGATATGAGAGAGGAAGCTAAGCCGCTGAAAAAATAGATGCAGAAGGTCTTAGCTGAGTTAACTAAACTGGTTATGTATGGATAAAGAATAACTAATGCAACCATATTGAAAGCCAAATGAAAAATGTTTGCGTGGAGAAATAATGAAGTTAGCATAACGTAATACTTTGCCTCGCAAAGAGCCTTAAAACTTGCTCCGTAATTAGCTAAATAAATCCAACGAGCCCTATATAATCCTTCAGGGAAAGATGTAAAGAAATAGGTCATTAAGTTAAGAGAAAGGATAAGTGAAAACCATAAAAACCTATATCTAAGGTAGGTTAGAAGGAAACTTCCTAAAAAAAGGATTAAGGCACCCAACCAAACAATTAATTCCACATTGCCTCACCATGGAATCTCAGCAAATCTTGAAGAGTGGTTTATGGAAAGTAAAGGGATTTATTGGAGAAGTTTTCAACAAACAACTTCAAACCTT
>JAOZGF010000067.1 GCA_027491845.1 Thermoproteota archaeon
TTTTTAATTATTTTAAGTGCTTCTTCAGCCGTTACAGCTTTTTCAAGAAACTTTTTCAAGTTCATCATCTATTACTCATAAGTCAACTTTTTTGAGTGTCTGGAAGTCCATAAAAAGTTTAAGGTGTCCCTTACGTCCTTCACAGTTGACTGTCACGTCCATTTAGGCCCTTCAGTGTCGTTAGGAATCAATGTTGACCCTGTAGGGGTTATAGAACAAATGAAGGTTTCAGGTGTGCATAGGTGCATGGTTTTTCCTTTTCCCTCCATGGCCCTCAGAGATTCAAAAATTATAGGGTGGGTTGTGGATCAGTGTAGAAAATACAGGGTGTTTTATCCTTTCTATTACGTGCTAAACGACCTTAAACCTGTGCCCTCTAGCCCTCGCTTCGTAGGTGTTAAGTGGCATTGGGTTAGGGGTATTTCTGACTTTAAATCTAACTACGATGTTTTAAAGGATGAAGGGCTCCATGAACTTGTTGATAGTTTTGTTAAACAAAAGCTGCCTGTTATATTTGAAGAGGAACTTGATTTCACCAAGAAATTCGTAAAAATGTTTCCTGACGTTACTTTAATAATACCTCACCTTGGCATGCTTGGGGGGGCTCCTTTAGATTTCCTGGAGGAATTCAAGGGATGTGAAAACGTCTTTTTCGACACGTCTCTCGCCCCAGCATCCATTTTAGAAGGTTTCATTCGTGAAATCGGGGTTAACAGGGTGATTTACGGCTCAGACATACCTTTCGGATCCATTGAAACCGAGAAAAACAAGATGTTAAGGTTAAATCTACGGGATGAAGACATGGAATTAATCCTTGGCAGGAACATATTGAGCCTTGTAGGGGAGAACCTTAAACATTTTACTTGGTGAGAAGAGTATGAAGTGTTTTATAGGAGCTCCACGTCCACGATTTCACCCTTGTTCAGTCCTTCCTTATCCTCTCCAATGTAAACAATCCCGTCAGACTTAAGGAAAGATGAAATGAGGCTTGAACCCTTAAGCCTGACGGGTTCAGCGAACAAGCCAACAGGTTTTCTTTTAAGCTTAACCCTCAGAAAATCGAGTGTCCCGAACTTTGATGGAACATCTTTCGTTAAAACCGCCCTAACAATTCTTTTCTTCATTTTCCAACCTGTTAATTGGCTAATTATTTTTCTTCCAAAATAAAGGAAGGAAAATAGGCAGGCTGCAGGCGAGCCAGGTAACCCTAAGACAACAGTACTGTTTATTTCGCCCAACAACGTGGGTTTTCCAGGCCTCATTGAAACGCCGTGGAAAAATATTTTTCCTTCTTCTTCCAAGATTTCCGGGAGAAAGTCCTTCTCTCCAGCAGACATTCCTCCTGAAATGATTAATAAGTCTGTTTTCTCTGATGCCTTAATGATGAAGCCCCTTATCCCTTCTTTCTCATCCTTTCTTCTTTCCATAAACCTTATTTCGCACCCGTACTCGACGGCTAGCCCTTTCAAGAGCGCCGTGTTTGAATCATATATTTTGCCTGGTTGAAGTTTTTCTCCTGGGTTTAAAAGCTCTGACCCAGTTACCAGTATGGACACCCTAGGCCTCTTTGACACTTTGACTGTTTTAATCCCTACAGACGACATTGCCGCGCACAACAGCGGCGTTATGATTTCCCCTTTTCCTCCAATTAGGCTTCCTTTTTTGAAGTCCTCTCCTTGAAGACCAACGTTATACTTTGCCCTCACAGGTTTGAAAACCTTTATGTAGCCTTCTTCCTCTTCAACTTCTTCCAGTTCAATCACGGAGTCAGAGTTTTCAGGGAGAACTGATCCTGTCATTATTTTAACTGCTTCTCCCCTTTCTACAGGATGAAGTGCTTTTTCTCCGGCATAACATGTGTTGGTTATCCTCAGGATTACAGGGTTTTCATGGGTTGCTTTAGAGACGTCGCTGGAACGTACGGCGAATCCGTCCATTAAGGCTCTGTTGAAGGGAGGGGAATCGATCGGCGACCTCACGTTTTCAGCTAAAACCCTATTGATGGAGGAATAAACACTTATTTTCTCGGTGTCAAGCTGTTTGACGTTCAATTCAATGATTTTAAGGGCTTTCAATGGTGAAATTGTCTCTCTAAATCCTTTCCATCTGGTTTTCAATGTTTTTACACCTAGGCTAAATGCAATGCACCACATTCTTCAGGGTTTTATAATTCCAGGCGTGCTTGAACCAATCCATGCACGTAATAGGCCCTTTTCAATCAATTTAACCTCATTTAACTCAACCTCGTGGTTGTGGTTTGCATCCTCCCACAGGATTATTGCTATGTCAGTTACGCCCAGCCTCCTGTAATTGTTTACTAGGTAGAGGGAGGCTGCATAGGTTCCGTACCTGGTGAATCCCTCTATCATTAAAACGTAGGAGTTTTCTGTTTTGTTCAAATAAATGACTCCATAGTCCTTTTTCATCCACATTTCCTTGTTGAACTCATACTTTCTATTCCCTATGGTTAGTTTTATTTCTTCAGGTGAGTTGTGGAGGGAGAAAATTATTCCGTATTCAGCATTCAAGCTTTGAGCCAAGTCATTGCTTATAGGCCCCCCTAACACCATAACCTGATTATCCGTTGAATCGAGCTTGACAGGGTCCCTTATTTCAATGCTTACGTTTAACTTCTCTTTAATTAAGGCTAGACACTTTGAGTCAGGGGTGTTCAGCCAGAGATATGCTTGAAATCCTCGTCCATAAATTTCTTTAAACTTTTTAAAAGAAGCTTCACCTGTTTCCCACTCGCTCTTAACCTCCACCTTTAAGGACACTGTGTATTCAGCCCATGAAGCAACCCATTTCTCCGCAGCGCCTTTAAAAGGCGCTGTGGAACTATACTTGAAAATTTTTTCCTTATGGTAAGGGCAAACCTTGACGAAGGATTGATTGTCAATTATTTCAGCATTTTTCTTTACAATGAGATCCCCTAACGTGCATTCTTGGGTTGAAGTTGGTGGGTAGAGGATCACCGTGACCACGTAACTTTCACCGCATCCCACAGGGTTCTTTGAAACAATGATTTCAAGTTGGCCTGACCTATTGGAGGTTTCCGGTGAAAGCAGGGAAAACGTTGGACCAAAACTTCTGGAAGTATGTGCAAAGGAGGGGGTTAAGGAGAAACTTGAAATGAGGAGGAATAAGAAGATTGACGTGTAATGCTTCAGCCTCATTTGCCCGCCCCAATTACCTTATCTATTGTTATTTCGTTCCAGTCAACCTCCCTGTCATGGTTGAAGTCAACCCATCTTATCACTATGCAATC
>JAOZGF010000069.1 GCA_027491845.1 Thermoproteota archaeon
TTATGACGCCTTGCTTCATGTCATTGAGGGTGAAGCTGAAGTCACTGTCTCAGGTGAAACAGAAACTGTGAAGGAGGGGGAAATAATAATCCTGCCAGCCAATCAGCCTCACTCTGTGAGAGCGAGAAAAAAGTTCAAAATGATTTTGACAATGATAAGGACCTAATAACCTCCCTTTTTAAGATTAAGCCCGACAGATGTATTAAGGAATCACCGTTAACGCGGTTTATTTTTCTCGAGGCAAGGCAGGGATAAAGCTGCACATATAAACCAGCTTTTTCAGCTAATCCCTCAATTTTCTGACCTACAAGTTTCTTAGCCACAAACAAAGTTGATCCGCAGGGCGCGCTCCTTAGAACTTCAACATTTTTCACTTGGTTGTTTTTTACCTCTATTTTTAGTTTTGGTTTTCCGAAGACAGCTGAGAATTCCCTCATTTCTTGGGTGGGCCCTGTGGATAGACTGCAAAATGGTCTTGGGAAGATGCAGTGTACGTTTTTCTTTTTGAACTCTTCCTTCAATTCTTTCTGAAGACCTAAGGGGACATGGGAATAATTATCAACAGGGATTATTACGGACTTGCAAAGGGAACGTGAAGTTATTTCAGGCAGGAGATCGAAGAAACTGGGTTGTTCACCAAGAGCAATGATGAGGTTCGCCCTGTCAATTTTTCTAGGTAAGTACGGGTTTACGTCGTCAACTATGTCAGGTAAAACATTTATTTTTATGGGTGAAACACTCCATGACTTCTTCTTATTCCTTAAAATATTTTTAATTATCCTTCTTCCCCATTCTTTTTGGTAAAGGATTAATATTTTCAAGTTTTTCAAGTTTCAGCAACTCACTCCTTTACTTTTGAACTGGAAATGATTTTTTCTATTGTTTCTATGGCTTCATCGGGAGTTTTCACCATATAAACGTTTTCTAACGCCTTAAAATTGTTCTTAACTTTTTCTGTGAATCCTCCTTTTATGTCGAAGATTATCACGGGTTTGTTGAGGACCATTGCAAGTGAAAGTTCACTTAATGTGCCGAATCTGCCTGGAAAGACAACTACAACGTCTCCTGAATTAACAACGATATAGTTTCTGGCGAAACCTATCCCTGTGGTGATTATTATGTCAATGTACTTGTTTGCTTCGTCTTTAGAGTCTCCAGGCTATATTCCAACAGTAACTCCGCCCTTACTTTTAACGCCCATGGAGACAGCCTCCATTACCCCTCCCTTCCCTCCGCAAATCAAGATGAAACCCTTCTCTCCAATTAATTTGCCGAACTCAACAGCCTTCCTTCTTGTTTCTGTTCCCTCTATCTTTTCTCCCCCGCAAACACTCACTTGAACAGCCATTTTTCACAACCTCTAACATTCAATGGATATTTAGCTAAAGTGTAAGTAATCTGAAAAAGTTATCCAAAGATTTTTAGCCTCAGCATGTGATAGCCATTGATTAGGCAACTAACGTTGGTCAAAATGATACCCATCAATCAACCTGTCTTGGGGGATGAAGAAAGAAAGGCTGTTTTAAAAGTGTTGGAAAGCGGGCTCTTGTCTGACAAAAGCGGTGAAGGAGCCTTTGTTAAGATGTTTGAGGAAGAATTTAGGAAGTATATAGGTGTGAAATACGCTGTTGCACTAAACAGCGGAACAGCAGCTCTTCACGCCTCGCTAATGGCACTGGGAATAGGCAGGGGGGATGAAGTCATTCTTCCGTCCTTCACTTTCTGTGCAACGGCTGAAACAGTTCTGCTGGTGGGAGGTAAGCCAGTAATGGTTGACATTGATCCCAAGACTTTCTGCATAGATCCAAACGAAATAAGGAAGAGCATTACGCCTAAAACAAAGGCAATAATACCTGTACACTTGTTTGGGATGCCTGTTAACGTGGATGAAATAAGCGAGATAGCTGAAAGACATTGTTTACATGTGATCGGCGATGCTGCACAGGCTCACGGGGCACAGTATAAATCGAAGAAGGTGGGTTGCTTTTTCGACGTGGAATGCTTCAGTTTTTACCCTACTAAAAACATTACAACAGGAGAAGGAGGAATGGTGACAACTAATAACGAGGAAATCTTCGAAAAAATCAGAATGATAAGGTCTCATGGTGAAGAGAAACCTTACAGGCACGTTATGATTGGGCATAATTACAGGCTCCCCGAGGTCTCCGCTGCCATTGGATGGGTTCAGACAAGGAAGATTGATGAGTTCCTAAAAAAAAGGAGGCATAATGCAGAGAGACTGATTGAAATATTGGAAAACCAAGAGAAAATCGAGGTACCCGAGGTCCCTGAAAACGTAACCCATTCATGGCATCTTTTCACCTTAAAAGCTAAGAGAAAAAGCGAAAGAAACAAATTAACAGAATTATTAAATAAAAGGGGGATTGGAACAGGGAAATATTATGAGAACCCTCTTCACACCTTAAAATTTTACGCTGAACGTTCCAAGATCATTTCAAGCCTAAACAATACTGTTGAAGCCGCTGAAAGGGTTTTTCAGGTGCCTGTTCACCCATTGGTTGATGACATAGATTTAATTGGAAAAGAAATAATTTCAGGGCTTAAGAGCATGTGAAGGAGGATGGAATGTGAAAACTCAAGGGAAAACTGTTAAAATGGTGGATATTTCATCAAAAGAAATTGTCTCGAGGTATGCGAGGGCAAAGGGAAGGATAAAACTCAAAAAAGAAACAATAAAGCTCATAAGGGAAAACAAAATTGAAAAGGGAGATGTCTTCTCTGTAAGTAAGACGGCAGGAATCCTTGCCGCCAAGAATACTCCGCAGATAATCCCTCTATGCCACCCAATACCCCTAGAAGCAGTTGATGTTTCATTTGAAATAAAGGGGAACTTTGTGGAAGTCACGGCTGAAGTGAGAAGTACTGGGAAGACAGGTGTTGAAATGGAAGCATTGACGGCGGTTTCAGCGTCTTTATTAACCGTTTGGGACATGGTGAAAAAATATGAAAAGGACATTGAAGGTAATTATCCCTACACAGAGATAAGTAACATAAGGGTTATTGAAAAGGTTAAGGAGAAATTAGAATGAGTGAGACAACGTTAAAACACAGGGAAGCTGCCCCTAAAAAAATAAGGTTTGGAATTTTAATAATCTCATCCTCAAGATATTCAAAGTTCCTAAAAAACCAAGAAGTAGAAGATGAAACAGGGAAATTGTTGATTAAGGAAATCAACAAGGAAAGACACGTAGTTTCCTTTTACACTTTGCTACCTGACCACAGGAAACTAATACAGGCATTCGTTGAGTACGCATGCGAAGAACTCGAATTTGACTCTTTGATAGCTTCAGGTGGGACGGGCGTGTCTTTAAAAGACGTAACAATTGAAGCCCTGCGAGAAATCGCTAAAAAGGAGTTGAAGGGTTTCGGAGAAGTGTTCAGGGACGAAAGTAAAAAAAAGATAGGTGAAGCAGTGATTCTTACAAGGGCGTCTGCCTTCATAGTGAAGGACAAATTAATTTACGTCATACCAGGCTCGCCTGACGCAGCTAGAATAGCTTTGCCAATAATTTTAAATGAAACAGGCCACATACTTTATCACTTGAAAGAATAAAGCCTAGTAAAGCCACGGGTTTTCTCATTTATTGCGTCTTACAAGACGCTCCGCTTTAGTTTGTAGCACCAGTAGAACTTTTTTCGTCTTCTTGGCAGTTAAAAAAATTGCTTTGATGCGTCGACGTAAAGGCTTAGAAACACTTATAACTACATTGCCCGTAAAAATAGATTTAAGGGAAAATATGTTATGGAGACTTGGAGGAAACAGGGTTTGTAGCTGTAGCCTGAAACCATTCCTGGAAGATTGTTGTCTAGCCTGCTAAGCTCTCTGTTTAATAGGTTTAGGTGTGACTGGTGTATTATGAAGAGCGGAGACCTGGGGAAGTAAGGTTAAGACAGTTAAGGATAATAATAGTGATTGTTTTCATTCTGTTATTTGCTTTTACATTATTGGGTCAATCGCTTTGGTTTTACCTGAACGTCAAGGAATTTGGAGAACTGTTCATTCGCCCAATTTATTTCAGCCTACTCTCAGGAGTTTTCCTTTCCTTTATAGCCCTCTTTAGACTTGACTTTTTAAATAGGCGTTCCCTAACATGGTGGTTTATCAGGTTGATTATGAGGTTTGTTAGGGAGCGCGGCTACCTGGAGGCAGTGCCCCCTCAATACCTTGACTTTAAAAGGTTTAAAATGGATCCTGCAAAGTTTCTTGCTTGGCAGGTTACAAAGGTCCTTGTAGGAATACCATTCTTTATGAACGTGTTTTTTGGAATGGCGCTTTATGGTTTATTGAATGGTTGGAATGCAAATCTTGAGAGTTTAACGGGAATATTCGCATTGCCTTTTGTCACTCCACCGATGGAGACGGCTTACGCCCAAACACGCGTTCTTCCAATGATCCCTTCCTTGGCTCTTATTGTTACTCCAATCATGGAAGCCGTTGCAGTACGTTTGGTTCTGCTGGTAGGAATAACACAGTTGGTCCGTATTTTTACCCCTTCCACCTCAGAATTAATTGGAGAAGAAGAAGTGCAATACACATGGCGTATTTCTACTGTTGAAGCCCTAGCTTCACTGGGAGTTTTTTGGTTCATGATAACACAGTTTTTTTCGTCATTTATTGATTATAACACCAAAGTCATAATTGTGTCGTTAGCTGCTGTTGGCTTAATTTTAGTTTTCTTCGCTTACTTAGACAGGGCTAAAAAGGGATTCCTTGTTTCTAGGAGACATGCTTATCTCCGCGTTACAGGGCTCCTGCTCATAGTTGTTTTAGCAGGATCCTTGATGGCGATTCAAAACAGTATAGCGGATGCAAGGAAAATCGAGTGGAGGGGGCCCTATGTTGTTCAGCAGATCGCTGTAAATAGATATTTCGCCGAGTTAGATTCAGTGAAAGAAATTCCGTATGAATTCGGGATAAAAGTTGTTCCTCCGACGGAAATAAAGGCGTACACAGCTAAACACATGGATTTCCTGAGTAAAATACGTCTATGGGACTGGCAAGCTGCATTCGCAAAACTAAAACCTGAAATTGGGCTAATACCATACATAGACTTCCAAGACTCAGATATTCTGAGGTTTAAAGGCTCCCTATACTGGAGCGCTTCCATGAAACCTGTTCTTCCAGTTACCGTCCGACCTGAAGACAGATGGTATGCTGAACACCTTGTTTACACCCACGTTCCAGCAGGCTTCCTTTTATTAGATGCTAGCACAGGATCAGTGGTTGAAACCGAGAAGTTCTTCAAGCAAAGAAGAATCTATTATGGTGAAGGAGGATTATTCAGCTACACTTGGGCCGCATATCCTGTGGAAAGAGAAAGAAGCGATGAATTAGGAGGATATTTCTATCACGGGAGAGGAGGGGTTGAAGTTTCCCCTCCTCTAAGCTGGGTCTTCGATACAAACTTTTTCTGGGCATACCGTGACAAAAAAATCAATGTGTTGCGGTATAGGGATGTGTATGATAGGATGAAGCTTCTGTTTCCATATTTCGTATATAGGTTCGGCGAAAAAAACGTTGACATGCTTCCTGTTACGGATGGAAACGCAACTTATTGGCTTATGCCCCTCATTGTTCGTTTTGAGGCGAAAAACGTTCCTTGGAGCGGCGGCAACCAACTAATGAGACTTGTTGGGTACGGCTTAATCGACATATACAACGGGGACATCCAGTTAATAGTGACTGGCGAGGATTTCTTCAGTCAGCTATTTAAAATTGCATATAAGAGGTATGTAACGACCCAGGTTCCTGGTTGGCTCAAAGAACAGCTTAGGTACCCTGAAGAATTGTTTGAGTGGAGAATAAGCATGTATAATTACTTCCATGTTAGGGATCCTTCAACGTTCATTGTGGCAAAGGAATTCTATGAAGTTCCGGAGGGACTGGACACGTATTACGTTATAGCTCAACCACCAGGTTTTGAGGAACCAGAGTACCTTGGATTGCTTTCACTTGAGCTCAGAGGAGCTGGGGGAAGGAATTTGGCTGGATACATGGTTGTAAGAAACGACTTCGAACACTTTGGAGAAATGATTTTTTATGAGGTAAACATTGATTCGCCAACAAAGTTACTTGGTCCCACAGCCGTTATAGAGGCAATGGAGAAAAACCCTGACTATGCAAAGCTAAAAACACTTCTTAGAGAGCCAAGAATAGGAGACATAATTTTTTACAGGGTAGGCGACCACGACGTTTACTTTATACCTGTCTACACGGCTGGGACCCAAGGGGTTGTGGCTGAACTGGGAACGATAGTTGCAGTTGGAGCAGCCTTCACAGGAAAATATTACGTGGGCCTAGGAAACACTGTTGAAGAAGCATTCACCGCCTACCTTTCACAGTTAGCCGGCT
>JAOZGF010000081.1 GCA_027491845.1 Thermoproteota archaeon
TTTTTAAGCTGAACGGAAACTACGACTACAGCGTAGATCTGGTTAGTAATAATCCTAGATCGTTAAAGTGGGGTGAGGAATTATTTGAGCATTATAGGAAGAGATCTAAGAAACTTAAGGTTTCTCATCTATTTTGAAAGGTTTTTGTCCTTTTTTGTTTCTACTTCGGCTTTTTTGGCTTTGAACAGTGCGTTTCTCCTGTTTTTTTCTTTTATTATTCAAGGCATTTTAGTTGATAGTGTTTTGTTGTTAACTGCGTTCACTTTAACGTTCGCCCTCTATAATTTTGATAGACTAGTTGGTCAAGAAGAAGATTTAGTTAACGATCCTGAAAAAAGGTTTTTTCTTACAAAACTAGGTAAACCTTGGGTTGTAGTTGCTGTTTGTTCGCTTCTTTTCTCCTTTGCAACTGGGTTGACGAGGGGCTTTGATGTTGTGCTTACATTATTCGTTTCTTTGTTGACGCTGGTTCTTTATAGTTTCGGTTTTCCTTTCCTGACTCGGTTTAAAAATATTTTAGGTGTAAAAAACGTTGTTGTTGCTGCTACTTGGGCTTTCGTAGCAACTTCTCTGCCTAACTTTTCAGTTTTTTTTGTTTCAAGGAAGACTAGCCTTACTTTACTTACCTTAGTTTTTTACTTTATATTTATAAAGCTTTTCATAAATACCGTGATATTTGACGTTAGAGACGTGGAGGGGGACAGTGCTGCTGGTTTAAGAACGCTTCCCTTGGTTTTAGGGATCAATGGAGCAAGGAAATTGCTTTATTTGGTAAATATGAGCTTGTTTCCATGGCTTCTCGTTTCATGGTTTTACTTGTCTTTTTCTTGGATGCATTTATTAGTGTTGATTTTCAGCATCTTTTACGGCTTTCTTTATATCCATTTTTTCGTGAAGGAGGTTCCTCCACAAAGGATCTTTTTTGACTTATTCATAGACGGTGAATGGCTTCCAACAGGTTTGTTGGCTTTTTTACTTTTTTCTTTTTTAGGCTGTCAGTCTTGACGCAATGATTTCTGAGATGTCCTTTACGGTTACGTTTTCCTTCTTGTTTAGAAAGGAGATTGCATCGTTTAACATGATGAGGCAAAAGGGACATGCAACAGCAACGATATCTGGATTTGTTGAAAGAGCCTCTAGGCCTCTTTTTATGGAGGGCCTCTCCTGTAACGGTTCTTCCATCCATATTCTTCCTCCGCCTCCACCACAGCAAAAACTGTTTTCCCTGACTCTCTTCATTTCAACTAGTTCTATTTTCGGAATAGACTCAATTATTTTCCGTGGTTCCTCTGTGATTTTATTGTGTTTACTTAGGAAACACGGGTCATGATATGTTACCCTTAATTCCTCGTTGTTTTTGAATGAAAACTTGTTTTCATCTATTAGTTCAGCTAGGAATTGGGTGTAGTGTTGCACTTCAATTTTTTCGGTTAATTCAGGGTAATGCTTTGTAAGAACCGTGAAGCAGTGGGGTGATGAAGTAATTATTTTTTTGAACCTGTATTTTTTGAACAGGGAAATGTTCTCCTTTTTCAGGTGTTCAAACAATCCTTCTTCTCCAAGTCTCTTTGCAGGGTCGCCGCAACATTTTTCCTCTGTTCCAAGTACGGCGAAATCTATTTTGGCCTTTTTTAAAATGTAGGTTATTGACCTAGCTATTCCCTGTGCCCTGGCGTCGTATGAGGGTGTGCAACCAACAAAGTAAAGTACGTCTGCTTTTTTAGCGTGGCTGAAAACTTTTACGTCAGCTTCTTTACACCAATCCATTCTTCTTGATTCAACTTGTTCCCAAGGGTTGCCGTACCTAAATAAACTGACAAGTATCCTCTGGATGATTCCCGCTATTTTTCCTTCCTCAACAACGATGGCTCTCAAGTAATTTATTAGGTCGCTCATTAATATTTTGCGTGGACAACGGAGGCCGCATGTGTTGCAGGAGGTGCACATCCATATCGATGAATCTCTAAGTACGTCCTCAATTAGCCGGGATTTAATAAGTTCAACTATTTTCCTGGGCGTATTTTCCCAGATTGTAGGGCAACTTCCACTGCATATGCCGCATTGAATGCATTTCCTAAGATACTCGGCATAAGGTTGTTCTTGAAAGATGCTCGTCCCCAAAAAAGCACCCTTTTAAGCAGTTAATGCGTCTATTTCGGCCAAAACTTGTTGAGGAGTTTGCCCCCTTAACTGGATTGAGTTTGAAGGACAGATGCTGGAGCAGGCCCCGCATCCCTTACAAGCTCCCTCGTTTAAAACAACGATTTTTCGGTTTTCGTCAAGGGTCAAGGCTTCATAGGGGCATGATGAAATACATTCACCACAGCCTGAACATGTTTCTTCATTTATCTCAGGAATGTAGGCTTCAATTTCAATGTATCCCTTATCTATCAAGGATAGAGCTTCAGATGCAGCTGCAGCACCCTGTGCAACGCTGTCACTTATGTCTTTCGGTCCCTGACAGCAGCCTGCTATAAATATTCCCTCAACGAACGTTGAGACCGGGGCGAGTTTGGGGTGTTTCTCCATTAAGAAGCCGTCTTTATCCGTGCTTAACCCCAATTTCTTTGCGAGATCTATTGAATCTTTTCTTGGCTCAACTGCTGTTGCAAGGATAACCATGTCTACAGGAAGCCTCCTAACCCTGCCAATTAAGGTGTCTTCAAAGACAATGATGATTTTTCCCTTTTCTTCCTCTGTTTCAGCGTAGTCAGTGATTTCCGAAACTTTCCCTCTAATAAAATTAATTCCTTCCAGTAACGCCTTATTGTAGAATTCCTCATACCCTTTACCGAAGCATCTCAAGTCAATGTAAAGGTTGTATACCTCTACGTCAGGGATTTTCTCCTTTATCAGAAGGGCGTGCTTAATGGAATACATGCAACATATCCTTGAACAGTATTCGTGATAGTTTTCATCCCTGCTCCCAATGCAATGTACAATAGCTACTTTCCTTGGTTTTCCACCGTTTTTAAGCAAAACTTCCCCTGAAGTTGGGCCTGAAGGGGAACAGATCCTTTCAAACTGGATTCCCGTGTAAACGTTTTCAAGTTTTCCATAATTAAACTGCGTCATGGGTGATGGATCAAATAGGTCATAGCCTGTTGCAATTATTATTGCCCCTACAACGATCTCCCTGATTTTTTCTGTTTGGCTAAAGTCGATTGCATTTGTCGGACAATTTTTCTCGCACACCCTGCAGTTCCCCTTTTTAAACCAAAGACAGTGTTTGACGTCTATTACAGGGACGTTGGGGACGCTTTGAGGGAAAAGTACGTAGATAGCTTTTCTCATGCTTAATCCACAGTTGAACTCGTCTGTTGCTTCCGCAGGACACTTCTCCAAGCAAATCCTGCATCCTATACATTTAGTTGCGTCAACATATCTCGGCTTAATTTTTACTTTTACTTTAAAGTTTCCGGGGGAGCCTGAAACATCCAATACCTCGCTATACGTTATTAGTTCAATGTTGGGATGCCCTCCTACTTCGTTCATTCGAGGGGTTAATATGCAGGAAGAACAGTCAAGCGTCGGAAACGTCTTGTCAAGTTGAGCCATTCTTCCACCTATGCTTGGCTCCCTCTCCACCAAGTACACTTTCCTGCCTGAATCAGCAACTTTCAAGGCCGCCTCCAAACCTGTTATTCCACCGCCTATTACTAGGACAGCGGGGACAACTTTAACTCTCTTCTGCTTTAGGGGGGCATGGTTTCTAACCCTGTTAACAGCGGCTTCAACGAGCTTAATAGCCTTGTATGTAGCTTCAACCCTATTCTCATGAACCCACGAAACCTGTTCCCTTATGTTGGCTATCTGCAAGAGAAATGGGTTTAACCCTGCCTTA
>JAOZGF010000082.1 GCA_027491845.1 Thermoproteota archaeon
CAAAGGATCATAACTTCCAGGCTTAACAGCCTCGCCATTTTCATCTGTAGGCCCTGAGCAATCAACGATTAAAATGTTTGCATCACTCTTTCTCAGGTCATCCAGAAACATGTTGCCTAAACCCCTCCCCCTATGTGCCCCCCTAATTAAGCCGGCCACGTCAAGCAACTTTACAGGAACAAATCTTTCACCCATCTCACAGTAACCCTTCCTAGGGTTACAAGTCAAACCAAATTCCTTACAAGGACATTTAATTCTCACATAACCTATACCTTCATTTGGTTTAATTGTTGTAAAGGGGTGGGGGGCGGTTTTTGCATCGGCCAGGGAAGCTGCATTAAAAAATGTCGTTTTTCCAACGTTAGTTTTCCCAACGATACCTATAAGCATTGAATCCCTCCTATGGATTTAAAAGAATAAGTGCTAAAAGAAAAAATATACGTCAAAATCTTCTCTCACGTTAAAAAATAAAAAAGAAAAGATGAAGCTTCATGGGAATTTACAAGTACATCTCAGAAATGTCAAAGATGAAGTCAAGATACGTTGAAAAAGAAGCATTGCTGACCCTCAAGAGAAGCAGGCTGATCAAATGGAGAAAGGAGGGAGCCATAGTAAGAGTTGAGAAACCAACTTACCTTGACAAAGCCAGGGCAAGAGGATACAAAGCAAAACAGGGATACGTTATCGTTCGCGTAAGAGTTAGAAGGGGGGGAAGAAGAAAACCTAGGCCTAGGTCAGGCAGGAAACCAAAGAGGATGGGAGTAAAAAAAATAAAGCCAGAAAGAAACCTCAGAGCAATAGCTGAAACAAGGGCTGCAAGGAAGTACCCGAACGTAGAGGTATTAAACAGTTACTGGGTTGGGGAGGACGGAAAATACAAGTACTTTGAAGTAATCCTAGTCGACCCCCACCATCCCGTGATAAAAAGCGATCCAAAAATAAACTGGATAACAAAGCCTGTCCATAAGGGAAGAGCGTTTAGAGGACTAACAAGTGCGGGGAAAAAACACAGGGGACTGATTAAATGATTCATTTAGCCCCTCAACAGTTTGGTTTCACTTAATCAAGGAAAGAGGAATCAAATGAAAATCTTAAAAATAAAGGTTTACTGCTTCGTACATGCTACGGAAAACATTGAAAAAGTGAGAAGGGCTGTAAAAACAATCCTGAACAATGAAAGCCTCATTGAGAAAGAAAAAATAGAAAAACTAACAGGCCACCACGGGAACCCCATAATACATCTGAAATACAACATAACAAATAGAGAAACAGCTGGGAAAATATTCGAAAAAATAATGGCTAGCCTGTCAAAAAAAGACAAGCAAAAACTGAAAAACAGCCTTAAACTAAGGATTTCAAGGAACAAGTTGTTCATAAGATTTTCCAAAAGGGAAGCGTATAACAATAAACTAAAAATCTCAGATAAAAATGAGGCAATAAAGCTGGAGATCTCCTTTAAAGCAGAGGGAAAAGAAAACTTGGCGCAATACATCCAAAAAATGATTTAACACAAATAACACAAATAACATGTATTTAAAGTGGAAAAATGAAAAGGAACTGGTGCGACATCCACATACATTCAAAAAACTCCGTGGGGGAACTGGAAATAACAGAAATAGCTGAAATAGCATCCTACATGGGTTTCAAATGCATAGCAATACTTGATTTCCCCCACATAAAAAGTGAAAAGCGTAAAGAACTACGGAAAGAAATAGTGAAGGCAATGGAAAAAACAGGGATCGAAATTTTCTTGGGGGCAGAAATAAGTGGAGAAAAACTGTCAGAATTAAAAAAGCAGGTTGTTAAGACAAGGATGAAGGTTGAATACTTAACCGTTAAATCAGAAAAAATAGAGTGCCTAAGGTGGGCAGCGCAAACGAGAGCAGTAGATTCAATAATCACCCCGTTCAAAACCAGAAAAGTATTGTTAGACAAAACCATGGCGAGATTCATGAACTACGGAAAAACCTCGTTTGAAATAAACACGAGGGACATCATAGAGAAAACAGGGGTAGAGCGCTTAAAAG
>JAOZGF010000090.1 GCA_027491845.1 Thermoproteota archaeon
AGGTTAGAGAGAAATAATTCCTAGAACGCCGGGCTTTTAACCCGGGTGTCGCGGGTTCAAAAAGCTGAAGGTCCCGCCGGGCCCATCTATCCCGGGTGTGCTTTCCTTGAAAAAAGAGTTTAACATATTGAACCATTCGCTTGTCCCTAAACACGAGATACTAAGCGAGAAGGAAGCTGAGGAACTACTTAAGACGTTGAAAATCAAAAAGGAGAACCTGCCAAAAATAAAGGTGTCCGATCCAGTAATCAGGTTAATAAAGGGGAAAGTCGGGGATATTGTGAAGATCACGCGTAAAAGCCTGACTGCTGGGGAAGCCGTTGTTTACCGTGTGGTAGTTGAAGGCTAATTAGGTGTTTATATTTATGGATACATGGAAAGAAGATTCGGATGTTTTGATTTCTAAGTTTATTGAAGAAAACGGATTGGTAAAGCAGCAGCTTGACTCTTACAATAAATTCGTTGAAGAAGGACTGGAAAAAGTGATAAATGAGGTCAGAGAAATAAACGTTGAGGGAGCCAACCTCAAAATTAGGTTTGGAAGGCTCAGGATAGGTGTTCCACAGGTAACAGAGGTAGACGGATATAAACACCCTGTTTACCCTTACGAGTGTAGGATAAGGGGGTTAACCTATTCCTCGCCATTATACCTGGAAGTCTCAAAGGTTAGCGGCCGCTTTATCGAGGAAACTAAGGAAGTCTACATTGGAGAGATACCTGTTATGGTTAAATCAAACCTTTGCCTACTTAAGGGCAAGCCCCCTGAAAAACTTATGCAGTTAAGAGAGGACCCCTTGGACCCTGGAGGATATTTCATCATAAATGGGTCGGAAAGGGTTATAGTTGCACATGAAGACCTTTCACCAAACGAGGTTATCATTACAAGGGAAGAAGAAAAGGCAGGCGTGCTAACTAAAGCAAAGATATTATCTGTGAGGGGAGGATACAAGATACCTTTTGAAATAGAAAGGAGAAGTGACGGAACCTTTGTTGCATCCATAATGTACGTAAAAAACAAGGTTCCCATAGGAGTACTCCTAAGGGCGCTGGGTTTAGAAACGGACAAACAAATTGTCGACGTGGTTTCAGACGATCCAACCTATGTTCAGGAGATGCTTCCCACGATTGAAGAACTCCAGGAAACAGAGGCAACGACGAAAGAGGAAGCTCTTGACTTCATTGGAAGAAGAATAGTTCATAGGTATCCTGAAAGCATAAGGATTAAAAGGGCGATGTACGTTATCGACAAGTACGTTCTCCCGCACATTGGCTTAGAGCCTGAAAACAGAATGGAAAAAGCCATGTTCATTGGGGACATACTGAGGAAAATGCTTGACTTCGAATTCAAGAAATTACCTGAAATAGATAAGGACCACTATGGGAACAAGCGTCTCTTATTGGCCGGTGACCTTTTAACCTCGCTTTTCAGGAGGGCTTTCAACTCCCTCTGTAAGGATATAACCTACCAAATAGAGAAGTTCTTTATAAAAAGTAAGGCTGCAAACATTTTTAAAGCCATAAAGTCAGATGTCATAACTAATAAGTTCAACCACGCCCTAGCGACTGGTCAGTGGAGTGCGACAGAGGTAGGAATAAGCAGAACGCTTGACAAAACAAATTACCTGGCTGTTTTATCCAATCTAAGGAGGGTTGTATCCCCTTTAAGCAGGAGCTACCCGCACTTCGAGGCTAGAGAGCTACATGGAACTCACTGGGGGAAGCTTTGTGCTGTGGAAACACCTGAGGGACATAATTGCGGGTTGGTTAAGAACCTAGCTGTTACTTGCGTTGTTTCAGTGGGAACAAGCCCTAGCGAAGTGATAGAGAAAGCCTTTGAACTAGGTGTAATTCCTCTAGCCAGCGTCAGGGTAAGGAAAAAAGAATACTGCGGAGTATATTGTGAGGGAAAACTGATAGGGTTCACAACAGAGCCTAAGGAATTCGTTAAAAAAATGATTCATGCAAGGAGGACGGGTGAAGTATCAAGTGAGGTAAACGTCGTATACAAGAAAGACTGGAATGAAGTAAAAATTAACTGTGGTCCAGGCAGGGCTAGAAGACCATTAATAATAGTTGAGAAAGGAGTTCCGCTGCTGAGAAAATCCCACATAAAAGATTTGAAAAATGGAAGGATAAAGTGGAGCCACCTAGTGAAAATGGGGGTAATTGAATACTTAGACTCAGACGAGGAGGAGGGAGCATATATAGCCATAACACCCGACGAACTGACGCCTGAACACACTCACTTAGAAATAAGTCCATATTCAATGCTAGGTGTTTCAGCGGGAGGAATACCCTACTCTGAACATAACGCCGCACCTCGAAACATCATTGGAGCTAACATGGCTAAACAAGCGCTGGGGATATATAACGTAATGTTTAAAATGGACATGGGAAGCCGTTCTCATGTTCTTAATTATCCCCAAGCGCCAATTGTGAAAACAAAGATTCAGGACCTGATAAAGTATGATTTAAGGCCGTCAGGACAAAACCTTGTGGTTGCTGTGATGTCCTACAACGGATACAACATGCATGACGCCCTCGTAATTAATAAGGCATCCATAGAGAGAGGCGTGGGGAGATCGTTCTTTTATAGGGTTTATGAGACAGAGGAAAAAAGATATCCAGGCGGGCAGGAAGATGTCATAGAAGTTCCAAGTGAAGATGTTATGGAGTACAGGGCCCCGAGGACCTACCGTAACTTGGGTGAGGACGGAGTTGTTGAGATAGAGCAAAACCTTGAAGGAGGAGACGTAATAATAGGTAAAACTTCTCCTCCAAGGTTCATAGCTTCATATGTTGAGCTTGGGTTGAGGGCCCAGGTTGCACGCAGGGACTCGTCGGTTAAACTGAGATATGGGGAGTCAGGCTCGTCTGAGAGAGTCATATTTGCAGAGAACATTGACGGGAACAAGGTGGTGAAAGTCAAAATAAGGAGCTACAGGATACCTGAAATAGGGGACAAATTCGCTTCCAGGCATGGGCAAAAGGGCGTCATTGGTTTAATTGTCCCCCAAGAAGACATGCCTTTCACAAGGGAAGGAATAACCCCAGACCTCATAATAAACCCGCATGGCTTCCCCTCAAGGATGACAATAGGCCAATTAATAGAAACATTGGCAGGGAAAGTTGGTTCCCTTGCAGGAAGGAAAGTTGACGGGACGCCGTTCGTAGGTGAAAAAGAAGAAGACCTTAGAAGAGAATTAAGGAAGTTAGGGTTCAAAAACACAGGCAGAGAGGTTCTCTACGATGGATTAACGGGTAAGAAGCTTGAAGCAGAAATATTCATTGGCGTTTGCTATTACCAAAAGCTTCACCACATGGTTGCAGACAAAATCCATGCACGCTCCACAGGGCCTGTCCAGATCCTAACGAGACAACCTACAGAGGGAAAAGCAAGGGAGGGAGGGCTAAAGTTCGGCGAAATGGAAAGGGACTGCATAATAGCTCACGGGGCGTCTTTCATACTTCAAGACAGACTGAGAAATTCGTCGGACAACTACACAATATACGTGTGCGAGAAATGCGGTTTAATGGCCTACTTTGACAGAAACAGGAAAATGTTTATATGTCCCCTATGCGGTGAAATAAAGGAAGTTGCAGCCTGTGATACATCCTACGCCTTCAAGTTAATGCTTCAGGAACTAATGAGCATGGGTATTAAACCAAAAATAATTTGTGGAAAAGTTTCATAGGTGAGTTAAAATAGACATTGTTAAGAAAAAAATAAAGGCGTTAACGTTCTCCCTCTTGTCGCCTGAGGAAACAAGGAAGATTTCGAGGGCAAAGATAGTTTTGCCTGACACCTATGACAACGACGGTCTTCCATTGGATGGAGGACTTGTTGATTTAAGGTTGGGTGTGATTGAACCCCATTACAGGTGTCGAACATGCGGTAACGTGATGAGAAACTGCCCAGGGCATTTTGGACACATTGAACTTGCCAGGCCCGTTGTCCATGTTGGCTATGGTAAAACCGTTTACAACATTTTAAGGAGTATTTGTAGGTCTTGTTCACGTGTTTTGTTAAACGACAGGGAGAGAAAACATTACTTAGCCTTAATAAAATCGACGAGAGATGAGTACGGAAACATTAACTTAGACGTAGCCAAGGAAGTAATGCAGGTTGCAAGGAAAAAGAAAACGTGCCCCACATGCGGTGAAAGGGTTTATAAGATAAAGTACGAATCCCCTACGACCTACAGGGAAATCACTCCCGAGGGACCAATGGAGCTTTCTCCTTCAGATATTAGAGATAGATTTGAGAAGATACCTGACGAAGACTGTTGGCTCCTCGGGATAAATCCTGAAGCAACCAGGCCAGAGTGGATGATAATAAACGACTTACTTGTCCCTCCTGTAGGGGTAAGGCCTTCAATTACTTTAGAATTCGGAGGAAGGTCTGAAGACGACCTAACCCACAAATTAGTTGACATCATAAGGATTAATAACAGGTTAAGGGAAAACATTGACGCAGGAGTTCCCCAATACATTATAGATGATCACTGGAAACTCCTACAATATCACGTGACAACTTACCTTGATAACGAGGCGTCAGGTATCCCTCCCTCAAGACACAGGATGGGTAGACCTATTAAGGGGCTGGCACAGAGGCTTAAAGGGAAGGAAGGAAGATTTAGATCTAATTTATCAGGCAAGCGAGTTGATTTTTCGGCGAGAACAGTTATTTCGCCGGACCCATACCTAGACATATGTGAGGTAGGTGTACCCGTTGAGGTTGCAAAGATATTGACTGTTTCAGTTAACGTTAACGAGTACAACATTGAGGAAATGAAAAGATACGTGTTGAATGGTCCGGACAAACATCCAGGGGCGAATTACATAATAAGGCCTGACGGAACAAAGCTTGACTTAAGGTTTGCAACTGACTTGGAGTCTATTGCAGCTTCCCTCGAACCTGGATACGTTGTAGAACGCCATTTAGTTGATGGAGACATCGTCCTGTTCAACAGGCAGCCTTCCCTTCACAGAATGTCGATAATGGCTCACAGGGTAAAGGTTCTTCCATTTAAAACTTTCAGGCTTAACCTTTGCGTTTGCCCCCCATACAACGCGGACTTTGACGGGGACGAAATGAACCTCCACGTTGTTCAGTCAATTGAAGGGAGGACGGAAGCTAGAAAACTCATGTCTGTGGAGAACCATATCATTTCACCTCGCTATGGAGGAGCGATAATAGGAGGAATACTTGACCACATTTCATCTGCTTACCTACTTACAAGGAAGAAAAGTGTTTTCGATGAAAAAACTGTTTCTCTTCTCACTTGCTCCTTAGTTTCTTATTTAGAAATACCTGAGCCGGCTATTTTGAAACCTAAGAGAATGTGGACGGGAAAACAAATATTTAGTTTGTTTTTACCTGAAGACTCAAACGCAGGATTTAAGTCTTCCCTATGTAAGAAATGTGATGAGTGCTTGGAAACAGATTGTAAATATGATTGTTATGGTAGGATAGTGAACGGTGAACTTATAACAGGCATAATTGATCACAAGCTGATCGGTGCCCTGGTGGATAAGTCCCTAACCTTGCTGGACACATTGACCCTTGCATACGGAAACCAGTTTTCAAGGGACTTCCTTAACAAGTTAACTAAACTCTTGCTTAGATTAATAACCCTCCATGGATTCACAACTTCTCTGGAGGATGAAGACATCCCTGAAAACGCTAAAAGAAAAGTTCAATCAATACTGAAGGAATATAAAGGGAAAATTGACGTGTTACTGGAGAAATTCGAGAAAGGGGAATTTAAAGCCAGCCCTGGCCTCTCCCTCGAGGATTCATTGGAAAGAGAAATAATAAGTCTATTGTCGGAGGCTAGAGACAAAGTAGGCCAAGTTGTGCTTGAATCACTTCCTCCTGAGAATGAAGCAGTCATAATGACTGAAACAGGGGCTAAAGGAAGCTTAATAAACCTAGGTCAAATGGCAGGATGTGTTGGACAGCAAACACTGCGTGGAAAAAGAATATCACATGGATACCAGTTTAGGGCAATTCCGCACTTCAAGAAAAAGGACATGAGGCCTGAAGCAAGGGGGTTCATATCCTCCAGTTACAAGGAAGGACTCAAACCCACTGAATACTACTTTCACTCCATAGCTGGTAGGGAAAGCCTTGTTGACAAGGCTATTAGGACCGCTGAAAGCGGGTACTTC
Source organism: Thermoproteota archaeon (assembly GCA_027491845.1). Classification (GTDB taxonomy): domain Archaea; phylum Korarchaeota; class JAOZGF01; order JAOZGF01; family JAOZGF01; genus JAOZGF01. Next base: position 6,175 of record JAOZGF010000090.1, read on the forward strand.
CAGAGGAGAATAATGAACGCAATCCAAGACCTCATGGTTGAGTCGGACTTGACAATAAGGGATGCATTTAACAACATAATTGAGTTTAAGTTTGGAGAGGACGGTGTAGACGTAACTAAAAGCTACCACGGGGAAGCGTTAAACTTAGACTTATTATTTAACAGGTTCATGAAAGAATTAAACAAGTGAGATGGAAAATGGAAAGTTACCTAAAGGAAATGGAGGAACACCTACCGAGGAAAATTTTAGAGGAGCTTCAGAACAAGTTGAAAAAGGTTAAACTGCCTAAAGAGAAAAAGAAAGAGTTATACAAGAAGTTCATAAGGGAATTCTACAGTAGACTCATGGAACCCTACGAACCTATAGGCGTCGTTACAGCTCAAAGCATCGGTGAACCAGGAACCCAGATGACCCTTAGAACATTCCACTTGGCTGGAGTTATGGAAAAAAACGTCACGTTAGGCTTACCAAGGTTAACGGAAATATTGGATGCAAGAAAAGAGCCGTCAACACCCTCCATGACAATTTTCCTAGATGAAAAATACAAGAAAGACCTGGACAAAGCAAAGGAGATAGCGGACAAAATAAAGTCTGTTAGCCTGGAGGAAGTGTCAGAAAAATTCGAAGTAGATCCAATAGAAAACACAATAACAGTAACGCTTGATGAAAAACAGCTTGAAAGATTTAAGATATCCTATGAGGATATTTCAAGTAGGATAGAGAAAAAGCTTAAATTGAAGACTGAAACAAACAGTAACCGCATTGTCGTCTACCTTAAAGACCAGCAGAAAAGGGGTATTAAGAAGATAAAAACTAAACTAGAAAAATTAAGGCTTTCAGGGATAAAAAACATCACGAAAGTCCTAATAAGGAAAAAGGAAGACGAATACGTGATAGAAACGGAGGGATCTAACCTAAGAGCAATTTTGAGGGTTGAAGGAATAGATCCCTCCAGAACATATACAAACAATGTTTTTGAAATAAAGGACGTCTTAGGCATAGAGGCTGCAAGGAACGCGATAATTAACGAGATAATAAGTGTTCTGGAAGAACAAGGAATTATCGTGGACAAGAGACATGTGATCCTGATCGCTGACGCACTAACAAGGAACGGGGAAATTGAAGGAGTAGGTAGGTATGGGTTAAGCGGGTCAAAGGTCAGCGTCCTCGCCAGGGCCGCCTTTGAAGTAACAATAAAAAACCTTTTACAAGCTGCTCTCTCAGGGATAACAGACCCAATTGAAGGAGTTACGGAGAGAGTTATCGTTGGAGAAAGAATTAATCAAGGAACAGGCACCGTTGAGCTTTTTATGAGGTGGAAAAAACCTAAATGAGTGAATTAAAAAAGAACTTAGGCCTGGCAATGAACACGGGAAGAGTTGTCTTCGGTGCAAAACAAACCATAAAAGCCTTAAAAACAGGCAACGTTAAACTAACCCTTATATCCTCAACCTGTCCAAAAAATATAAAAGAAGAAATAGTTTACATAAGTAAACTAAGTGGAATCCCTGTCTTAGAGTTAAAAGAAAACTCGGAAGAATTAGGGACCTTATGCGGAAAACAATTTAATGTGAGCTCCCTAGCAATCATTGAATTTGGTGAGGCCAAATTCAATTCATTAATTATAACAAAGGAGGTTAAATGAGTGCCAGGGAAAATTAAGTTAACGGAAGACGAACTAAAAATAGCGGCGCTATTTGAATCCACAACAGGGGCAAGCGTTATGGATTGCATTATAGATCCTGAAGACGACAGAATAATAGTGATAGTGGGAAAGGGTGAGGCAGGGAAAGCAATAGGAAGAAACGGAAGCAACATAAAAAGACTTAAACGGTTTGTAGGCAGAAACTTTGAAATAGTTGAATACGCAGGAGACCCTGAAAACTTTGTCAGAAATATCTTTTTACCTGCAAAGATAAGCAACGTGAAAATCTTGGAGAGAAACGACAGAACACTTATAGTCAACGTAAGCCCTGAGGATAAAGGTTATGCGATAGGAAAAAACGGTAAAAACATAAGGAAAGCAAAACTGCTTTTGTCAAGGCACTTTAACATTGACAAAGTGAGAATAATATAGAGAGGACTAAGACATGGGCCTCTACCCACGTGGAGAACTTGGAGCTAGGATCCTAAAGGAAAAACGCAAGAAATTCAGGTGGAAAGATAAGAAGTATAAGGCTAGAGTGCTGAGGCTTAAACAAAAAACAGATCCTTTGGAGGGAGCACCCCAGGCTAGAGCAATAGTCCTGGAAAAGGTCGGTATAGAGGCTAAACAGCCTCATTCAGCTGTGAGGAAATGCGTAAAGGTGCAGCTAATCAAGAATGGGAAACAAGTAACTGCCTTCGTCCCCTATGACGGCGGACTAAACTTTGTAGATGAACACGACGAAGTCATCATAGAAGGCATAGGGGGAAGCGAGGGAGGTGCAATGGGGGACATACCCACGGTGAGATGGAAGGTTGTTAAGGTAAACGGCGTCTCACTGCTCTCCCTTATAAGAGGGAAAAAGGAAAAGCCCATAAGGTGAAAACTTGAACAAAATTAAGTTGTTCGGTAAATGGGGTTATGAAGGAATAGAAGTGGAAGACCCAGTGCTAAAAAACGTTATTTGTCTCAGGCCAGTCTACGTTCCCCATACAAGTGGGAGGCGCATTGGCAAGTCCATCCCTAAAGCAAATACGCCGATAGTGGAAAGGCTAATAAACAAGTTAATGAAGAAGGGGAGGAACACGGGTAAAAAACTTAAAACAATGAGGATCGTGGAAACCGCTTTTGAAATAATTCACTTGAAAACAGGTGAAAACCCCATAAAGGTTTTGGTTAAAGCAGTGGAGAATGCGGCCATTAAAGAAGAAGTTACAAGAATAGTTTATGGAGGGATAATTTACCACAAATCTGTTGATGTTTCTCCCATAAGACGCGTAGATGTCGCCTTAAGATTAATAGTTGAAGCTGTCCAACGGGAAACATTCAATAACGCGAAGAGCGTTGACGAAATCCTGGCTGACGTATTAATTGCGACAGCAAATAACGATGCATCAAGGAGTTACGCCATAAAAAGAAAAGATGAAATAGAAAGGATAGCCTTAAGTGCAAGGTAGGCTATTTTCAAGACAACCCATTAAACCCAAACTATAAATTTAAAATTGAATGTTGGGATTAGGTTCAAACAGACACGACAACTTTATATATGAACACTTTTAACATGATTAGATACCCATCATGAGAGGAATGGAGAGAACGGCAAAATGGTTGAGAAACCTCACCTTAACATAATTTTTGTTGGGCATGTGGATCACGGTAAAAGCACAACCCTGGGCAGAATGTTCTATGATTTAGGTCTTGCAAAGGAAAAAATAAGTGAGGAAGCTGGAACCTTTAAGTTTGCATGGTTAATGGATAGGTTAAAGGAGGAAAGGGAGAGAGGATTAACCATAGACTTATTTCACACAAAAATCGAAACTAAAAAGTATTATATAACAATAATCGATGCACCGGGACACAGGGACTTCGTGAAAAACATGATTACAGGAGCATCCCAAGCTGATGGGGCTGTATTGGTTGTCTCAGCTAAAAAGGGAGAGGGAGTGCAGGCGCAAACCAGGGAGCACTCATTCCTCCTCAAGACACTGGGAGTGAACCAGTTAATCGTTACGATCAACAAAATGGATGACACAACGGTAAATTACAGCCAAGAAAGATACAATGAAGTAAAGCAACAGACAGCTGATTTACTTAAAAGGCTTGGATACAATGTAGACAAAATGCTGTTCATACCGACTTCAGGATGGGTTGGGGATAATGTTGCGAAGAAAAGTGAAAAGATGCCTTGGTATGATGGACCAACCCTTTACGAGGCATTCGACACATTTGAAGTCCCAAAGAAACTCACAGACAAGCCCTTAAGGATACCTATACAGGACGTCTTCAAGATAAAGGGAGTAGGGGTAGTTCCAGTCGGGAGGGTTGAGTCAGGCGTATTAAAGCCAGGGGACCAAGTTATTTTCCAACCAACAGGAGATATAGGTGAAGTTAAAAGCATTGAAATGCATCATGAAAGACTTGAAAAGGCTGAACCTGGAGACAACATAGGGTTTAACGTTAAAGGCGTCGAAGCAAGGAAACTTAAGAGGGGGGATGTAGCTGGACACCCAACAAACCCACCTCCCGTTGCAAAACAATTTGTAGGTCAAATAATTGTGCTTGGACACCCGACAGCCATAGCTGCAGGTTACACTCCTGTAGTCCATGCACACACAGCACATAGTTCCTGTAGGTTTGTTAAGATAGACCGAAAGATTGATCCCAGGTCAGGTGAAACCATTGAGGAAAACCCAAGCTTCATTAAAACAGGTGACTCGGCCGTAGTGACGTTTGAACCCTTACAACCAATTGTTTTAGAAAAGTACTCGTTCATAGCTCCTCTAGGTAGATTCGCCATAAGGGACATGGGGAAAACCATTGCTGCAGGAATAGTTACAGACATCACCCCAAAAGAAAAATAGGCAAGGTTGTTTTTAATGGTTCACAGGGCAAGGATAAGGCTGATAAGTTCAGATTACAAGGTGTTGGAGGAAATCTGTAACAAAATAAAGGAGATAGCTAAAAGAACAGGGGCCCACATGTCAGGCCCCATCCCTTTACCCAGCAAAAAATTAAAAATAACCGTGAGAAAGTCCCCTTGCGGGCAGGGAAGAAACACATGGGATAAGTGGGAGCTTAGACTACACAAGCGAATAATTGACATAGATGCCGAACAAAGGACAATGCGGCAAATAATGAGGGTACAAATTCCAAGGGATGTCAAAGTAGAGATAGAACTCTACTAGCTTTAAAATTAAAACACCAATAAGTTTTTAACGTTTGTTTTCTAATTCTAGAAGGTAGTGTGCAAACAATTTACGAAAAAAGTTTGAGACGCCGGGGTAACCGAGTCTGGATAAGGTGCAGGCCTTGAGTGACTAATGAGAGCCTGTGGCCCCTTGGGCCGCGTGGGTTCAAAAAGTTGAGAGTCCCACCCCCGGCGCATCCATGATTACGTTGGGCTCAGCAAGGCAAAGTGAAATCAACAGTCAAACGGTGGAAATGAATGGGCAAAAAAAATAGGCCAAGGAGAGGCTCCTTAGGTTTTTCACCAAGGAAAAGGGCCTCCAGAATCTACCCTAGGGTAAGCAGTTACCCTGAAGTTAAAGAGAAGATAGGCTTACTTGGCTTCGTTGGTTACAAAGCAGGTTGCTCGCATGTAATTATTGTTGATGACAGGGAGACGAGTCCCACGTACATGAAGGAAATCTTTAGCGCGGTGACAATAATAGAAACCCCTCCACTTTATGTTTGTGGTGTTAGAGCCTACGTAAACGAAAATGGGTTAAAAAGCAAGTTTGAGGTTTGGTCCAATAAGCTTCCCCCCCACATAAACCGTAAGGTGCCCAATCTAAAAATAAAGGATTCGAAAAAACACAATATGGATAGGATCAAGGAGAACATTGATGAAATCCGTGAATTAAGGGTCATTTGCTGTACACAACCTAAGATAGCTGGAATTTCGAAAAAGAAGCCTGAAATACTTGAAATAAAAATTGGCGGGTCAGAGATAGGCGAAATAGTTGATTACGCTGAAAAATTGCTGGGGAACGAAGTTAAGGTTCAAGACGTATTTAAAGACGGACAATACATTGACGTGATCGGGGTGACCAAGGGAAAAGGATTCCAGGGAGTTGTTAAAAGGTGGGGCGTCCACCTCTTATCACATAAGGCCAGGAAAAGGCGTAGAGAAGTTGGCTCGCTTGGTTCCTGGCATCCTGCAAAGGTATTGTGGACCGTGCCCAGGCCAGGTCAAACAGGTTTCCACAGGAGAACAGAATACAACAAAAGAATATTAAGAATAGGGGAGGCAGGCGTGTTGAAATTTGACGGCGTAGAGCAAAGTGTAACCCCTAAAGGAGGATTCCCTCATTACGGAGTGGTTAAAAGCGACTTCGTCATAGTTCAGGGCTCTGTTCCAGGGCCAAGTAAAAGATTAATATTTTTAAGGCACCCTATAAGGCTCCTAAAGCCGCAGCCTGAAAAAGGGCCAAAAATAATTTTTTATAAAAGCTAGATGGTTTTTACAATGGGCGAAGGAAGGATTCCTGTCTTTGACTTAAACGGGGAAGTATTGCGTGAAATAAAGCCGCCTAAAGTTTTCAGTGAAACAATTTTCCCTGACTTGATTTTAAGGGCATTTCTTTCGTCACTGTCCAAGGGCTTTCAGCCCAAGGGAACAGATAAAATGGCTGGAAACAGGAGAGTTGCACGTTCACTGGGCACGGGAAGAGGGATTTCACGTGTCCCTAGGATAAGCGGGACCCTTAGAGCCGCTAAGGTTTCCATGGCGGTTGGAGGGAGAAGAGCCCATCCTCCGAAGGCGGAGAAAAAAATTGTTGAGAGAATAAATAAGAAGGAGAAGAGGAAAGCAATAAGGTCGGCGCTAGCGGCATGCGCCAATCCAAGCCTGGTTTCAGCCAGAGGACACGTCATCAACGGAATAAAACATGTCCCTCTTGTTTTAACAAATGAACTAGAGGAAATAAGCAGGACAAAGGATGTAAGAGAAATCTTAAGGAAATTAGGTGCCTGGAAAGACGTGGAGAGATGTAAAAGAAGATGGAGAAAAATACGTGCGGGAAAAGGGAAAATGAGAGGCAGAAAAAGGAAAAAGGCTAAAGGACCCCTAATAATTATCAGTGAGGATAGGGGTATTTTAAAAGCAGCGAGGAATATTCCTGGAGTAGATGTCTGTGTAGACAGAAACCTCAATTGCAGGGTGTTAGCGCCTGGAGGCAAGCCTGGCAGGTTAACCATATGGTGTGAAGAATCCATTAAAAGAATAGACAAACTATTTGGTGGCTTGACGTAAGTGCCTGAGATACATGAGGTAATCATAAAACCAGTTGTCACGGAGAAAACAGTTAGGCTCATGGAGGAAGAAAACAAGCTCACGTTCATTGTCCATCGGAGGTCGACGAAAAAAACCATAAAAAGGGCCGTAGAAAAAATATTTGACGTGAAAGTGGATAAAGTCAACGTACTGATAACTTCCAAGGGAGAAAAAAAGGCTTACGTCAAACTAAAACCAGAACACAGTGCAACTGAGGTTTCAGGAAAAATTGGAACACTCTAAAGGAGGTGCATGAAAATTGGGAAAAAGAATTAGAGCTCAAAGGATAGGTAGGGGGACTTCAGTATACAAGTCTTTGAGACACAGAAAGAAGGGAGACGTCACCTATCAAGAAATCCTTCCCCTTAATGCAAACCTTATACGTGGTTCAATCGAGGAACTAATGCATGAATCAGGCAGGATGGCTCCGCTGGCAGTTGTTAAGCTTGAGGACGGAAGAAAAACTCTTTATCTCCCGCCTGAAGGCGTTCACGTTGGAAAGGAAATTTATCTAGGGCCTGATGCTTCCCCTGAAACAGGAAACATCCTTCCCCTCGGATCCATACCTGAGGGGACGAAGGTGTTCAACATCGAAAAAACACCTGGAGACGGCGGAAAATTTGTAAGGTCGGCTGGAACCTTCGGGATAGTTATAGGCCTAGAAGAAAATAAAGTGAAGGTAAAGCTTCCCTCAGGAGAAATTAAAAGGTTTAACCCAAACTGCAGGGCAACAATAGGTGTTGTGGCTGGAGGAGGATTCGGTGAAAAACCCATGTTAAAGGCAGGATCAAAACACTACTTGATGAGGAGCAAGGGCAAGAAGTGGCCCATTGTGAGGGGAGTTGCAATGAACCCTGTCGACCACCCCCACGGCGGAGGGTCACACCAGCATGTTGGTGCGCCAACAACCGTTTCAAGGCATGCCCCGCCAGGGGCAAAAGTCGGACACATTGCAGCTAAGAAAACCGGAAGAGGTAAAAAATCAAGGAAAAAGTGAAACAGCCACCTAAAATCCTCAAACCCTGTTTGATAGCTGAGCCACTCAGCAAAAACTTTATAACACAAGTGAGAGATAACATAGGTTAAGAAGGAATATGTTGTTTTGGAGGAGGGGAACCATCAATGTCTAGGGAATTCACCTACCGGGGATATACGCTGGGAAACCTGCTTAAAATGTCCATGGACGAATTCATTAACCTGCTCCCTGCAAGGGAAAGGAGAACTATGTTAAGGGGTTTAAGCATAGAGGAAAGAAAGTTCCTTGAGGAAGTAAAAAAGTATAGGTTAAGAGCAAAAAAAGGAGGAAAAAAAGAAGTTAAACTGAAAACCCACTGTAGGGGAATAATAATCCTGCCTGAAATGGTCGGGTTAACCATACATGTCCACAACGGGAAAGAATTTGTTCCTGTAAAGATAGTTCCTGAAATGATTGGACATAGGCTTGGAGAATACGCCATGACAAACAAAATAGTAAAACACGGAAAGCCAGGGATGGGTGCGACGAGGAGTTCAATGTATGTCCCGCTTAAATAAGCTTAAAAATGGTTAAACCATGGATTTCTCTCCACACATTCCCACCGACAACATAAAGCAATATTTCAGCTTGAGGGGGGCTAGGTTCAAGGGCTACGTCGGCGACGAGGACACGATGGAATTCGTTGATGGAAGAGAAAGACTCATCGTTTTCCCTCCAAAATCCTTCTCCTTAAAGGAAATAGAGAAAAAGGCCCTATGGTTAAGTGAAGAAACAAATATTCACACCATATACGTGGCCATCCCCTCCTACCTAACAGGTTTGCTTGAAAAAGAAAAATTAAGACAACTTGGCATAGGAATATTAATAACCGACGACTACCAAGTAACGGAGTACTTGGCCCCAGCGAAAGAGAGAATTCAATTCGCAAAAAAAGAAAAACTAAGAGAAATTGAACTAAGAACTAGGTTAAAAGTCCTAGAGGAAATCTTGGACAAGCTAACATCCAAATTAAAAGCTGAAAATGAAGAAAAAGTTGAAAGGGAAATTACAATATTAAGGGGACAAATTGAAAATTTAAACTTCAAGATAGAGGAAATAAGGAGACAGATAAGACAGGCTCCCCAAGAGAAACAATTCGTCGAAGAACAACCAAAACAAAAACGTGTTTTTAAAGTCACTAAACCAGTCGCAACCGCCAAAACAGGTTCAGAAGAAGAGGCCAACTGGAAACAGTGGTCTAAGAAACCCGTTATCCCTGACTTCGCCAAAACAAACCCCTGGATAAAAATCCTCTCATCTAAAAGGAAGTAACGAAGAAACGTTTCCAAAAAGGATAACATTTTTTTTTGTCTTAAAACAATTAGAGCCTGCCGGTTATCAACGTAAAAGAGGGAAAATTAAAATGGGCGGTCAAAAGAAGAAACCCTTATCCAGGATGGAGAAACAAAAAAGGGAGAAAGCAGAGGCTAAAAAAGAGAAACCAATAAAAAAAACCCTGAGGATATCAATTATACCGCAAGAACTCCTAAACAAAATGCTTACAGACATAAAAAAGTCAAAGTATGTTACTCCAACCATGTTAGCCCAGAGATATGAAATCAAGGTTAGCTCGGCTAAAAAAATACTGAGGAAACTTGAGAATGACCGCGTTGTTGAGCCAAGGGTAAAGACAGCGCGACTGACAGTTTACGTGCCTGTTAAAACTTAAGCAAAAGCCCTTTCAATTCTTACGTAATCAAAGTTCTCTATTAAGCGTAGGTTTCCGCAGCCCTCCGTTATCCTTCCCAACGGACTCATGGAACCAAACACATCCATGTCCCTTAACGAAATGCAAAGCGACTTTTTCAGGGGCCAATACAAGATTTCTCCCTCCCTGACGAACTTAGCTGGTTTTTCAGGGCCTACGGCAACATCAATCTCAACTAGGGCGAAACCCCTATACAGTATCACTCTCCCCGTTATAGGGAGAACGTCGTAAATCTTCTTAACGGTTTCAGGACATTTTTGCCTGTAGAGTTCCCCTCCCAACTCATATTTATGTTTTTTCCCAATCACCGTCAACCTTATGGAGTGCTTCTCCAACCCTTCCCTTAATGCTTTCTTCCTCATGTCAACTTTCCTTAATTAATTCCCTTCTCCACACTTTTTCAGTAAAAGCAAATTTGTTTTTAAAGAAAACCTCGCTCCAAAGGTTGAGGCCAATTAGTTAGGCGACCAAGTATTTTTATAAAGCTTTAAGTTTTCATACTTTCATATATAGTTCAGGCACTGGATGAAAGAGAGGGAACACTTGTTGTCAGAGTTTAAACAAATGGTTAGAATACTGAGAACAGACATAGACGGAAACCTTAAAGCAATTATAGGTTTAACAAGGATAAAAGGGGTTGGGTTTGCTTTTGCAGACGCCCTCCTAAAAAAATTAAACATAGATAAGGACAAGAAAATAGGCGACCTCACTGAAAAACAGATAAAGGAAATAGAGGATTCATTGAAGGACGCGTCCTCGCTTAACCTGCCCTCATGGCTGGTTAACAGAAGAAAAGATCTGGCAACAGGACTGAACCTCCACTTGGTTGGGTCAGACTTAGACATCACAGTTAAAAGAGACATTGACAGGCTCTACAAAACAAGGAGTTGGAGGGGCATCAGGCACTCCCTAGGCCTTAAAGTTAGAGGGCAAAGGACGAGGACAACAGGTAGAAGAGGAGTCACCGTAGGGGTTAAGAAGAAGAGGGCAAGGTAAAAGAAATGAGGAAGCTAAAAAAGAAGTACAAGAAACCTAAAAAGAGATGGAGCGTTGAAAGACATCAAGAAGTTGAAGTCATGGGGAAATACGGGTTAAAAA
>JAOZGF010000091.1 GCA_027491845.1 Thermoproteota archaeon
CTTTTAACCCCATGACGGCTGCCTAATTCACAGTAGAGTTTTTCCACTGCATTTTCAGGTTTTAACGCCCTATATTCTCTCTTGAAAAACTGTATGTTTCTTCCCTTTCTATATGTCCCCGTTATCCTGTAGGTTTTGATTTCACTCATCTGTGCTCACTTTACAGTAAAAAATTAAGCTAGCTTGGCGATCCAAATTTCCTCTTCCTCTTCTTCTCTCTTTTCTTTTTCAATTAATATATTTAGTTTGTCTAGGGGTTTCTTGCTTCCCCTCATCCAGATTGCTTCGTTAAGCGACGGATCTATTATTATTCTGTTTTCGTCCTTTATTGTCCTAGAGAGTTTTTCTTTTAAAATCCGTACAAGTATTTCGCTTCTTCTCCATTTGGGCTTAATTTTTTTCTTTACACTTAAGTAGAGTCTTTTTACCTCAGAGGATTCCTTTTTTTTCTTTAAAGCCATGTCCTTCACTTTTCAAAGCTTTAACTTGTTGCTTCTCCAATTTCTTCTGAAGGGATTCTGAAGCCATTTCCTGTTAGTTTTCATGGTCACCCAAATCGGTATACGTCTGTTTTGCTTTGTTTTTTTCGCTAGCCTTATTTTCCTTGCCAGGCCTTTTTTTAAAGTCATTTTTACCGTCTCACTTGAACCTTATTCTTATCTCTTTCTTTTGGTTTAAAATCTTTTTAAGGATTAACTTTAGTTTCTCGTCATCTATTTTTGTTGTTATTTGACCTGACGCATAAAGCGTTATTAATTGATCTTCTATTGCTCTAGCTAAATCTGGTTTAACCATTCTTATATTGGTTAATCTTCCCCTTGCTTCCGAGGTTAGTATTCTTGTGAGTATCATTCTTCTTTGAAGTTCTATTTTTTCTTTTTCCTCTCTTTTCCTTTCTTCTTCATAAAGCTTTCTCTGCAATTCCATTAGTTCTCTTTCCTTTATTTTTTCTAGTTCTTCGTCTTCATACATTGAAACTGTCACCAAATCTTGGTTAGGTTGTTTTCATCATTTGAAGTTTAACTTCATGTGCTGCCCTGTCAAGGAAGCTTTTGCCTTTATTGGTGATTTTTCTGCCTTTCCCTTCAACTTTTTCAAGGAAACCTAGTTTTTCTAGTCCCTGCACAATCGTCCTGATGATTTTACCGCTACCCTTCCTAAAGTGCTCAGGCCTAGACCCCCTGCTCTTTCTTCCTCCATAAGCTGTTCTTAGGCTTTCTATCCCAACAGGGCCATGAATGTATATTTTTCTCAATACAGATGCACACCTTACGTACCACCAGTCCGGGTTGTCAGGTCTCCTCTCCCTTGAAACACCTGTTTTCACGTATTCTAGAGAACTTGGCTTTTTTAGTTCCGGGAACTTCTTCAGTTTCTCAGCTACCTTTGTTATTAGTTTATTTGCAGGCACATCATAAACTGTTGTCAATTTTTATGTCTCTCCCTTAACTTGTAGGGGTGTCTTGTGTAGTTTCCACATTCAAAACACTTAATCGTGATATGGGGGAACCTGTTGTTTCTTAATCTAACCCTGGCGTTAAATCCCGGTATCAATATTGTTTTACATTTCTTACAGATCCTCTTCTTCCATGTAGGAGGAAGTTTTACTCTCGCCTTCATGGCTATTTTTCTTGCGAGTTCAATATATAGTTGGGCATACTTTGGTTTAGATGCAATAACTTTTTCTGCTTCCTCTATTAAAATTTTTATTCTTTCACTTGCAATTAATTTTCTCTCCTTTTTTCCCGGTACTTTTCTCATTTCTTTACACTCTTTTAAGGCCTATTGCTTCTGAGTAGGCATAGACAACTAGATTAGCAACTGTCCAGGTGCAGAGTGATTCTTTATCTATACGGTATATTTCGTCAAGTATTTTTTTAGTTTTTTCTTTGAAGTGGCCGTGAGGGAAGCCGCCTACTAGGACGCATATTTTTTCTTTCCTGTCTATGTTCTTGAAGAGGTCTTTGGTTTCTATAGGTGTTCCCTCAATGGATAAGCCTATTCTTTTATTTGGGTTAAGGTGTTCTAAAAGTTCGCTTAGCGTTTCTTTTTTGAGGGTTAGCAGTGGTTCGTTTGTTAGGGGTACTCTTTTAAATTTAAACAATTGCTCCATTAGGCCGATGAACCTGAAGTAGTCCCTAGGCAGCCTTGTTTTGGGGTTTATGTAAATTACTTCTTCGTTTCTTGTGTGGACATACGTTCTTAGAAGTCCTTCATGGTTAAGGGGGGTGTCTAAGAGCGTCAATAAGGTTATGAACACGATGTCAGGTCTCCCTCTCTTATCTGCTTCTTCAAGTTTTCTCATGGCTTTATAATGCCTGCTTGAGTCTAATAGCATGTCTTTCGGGTTTTTTCTTCTCTTCTTACCATGCCTCATTATGGTGGGGTGACTAGATATTTCAGGCGGAATTGTTTCGATCTCTGATTCACATATGACTAGAAACAGCAAGATTCTTTTTCTCTCCTAAGGAAAAAGGTGCGAGAGGCGGGATTTGAACCCGCGCTGCAGGCTTGGAAGGCCTGCGTCCTAGTCCTTCAGCAGGGTTAGGCTAGACTACTCTCGCACAACGGATGCGGCCGGCGGGATTTCCCCTGGGATTTGAACCCGCGTCAGAGGCTTGGGGGGCCTTCATGACTGCTCACTCTGTCTTAACCAGGCTGGATTCCGCGCCCTCCACGGCCGCCTCACGGCCGCATTACTGATAGAAATGTCACTCTGCCTATAAAAATTCTTGCTTTGAAAGTTATATAAAACTTTTCTCCATTCAATTGAACTTGAAGGTAAAGCGGCTTCCTTGGTTTTTTCGGGTATCATGATGCAAATATTCCTAGAGTTGCTTTCCTAATTTCTTCTTCCGTAACAGGGTTATCTTTTTTATCGAGCAGCGGGATAAGTTGCTCAACAAGCTCCATAGGCTGTTGGCAATGCCAATAGACGCCGACCGGGGCCCCTGACTCGGGATGACGGAACACTAAAAAATAGTCCCTTACGTCGTCAAATGTCTTAACTACAACCTGTGGATGCATGGGCCGCAGTAAGGAGAGTATGTATCTGTCAACTGCGTAAAGGAGTTCTGTAGGGTTTCTCCACTCTATCCTGATTTTGCCGTTTCCCTCTAGCACTATTGCGCTTCTGTTTGCATGGGCACTTGGCCCTTGAAGGTAGATTATAGGTGACTCCGGAGTTGCTTCGTCAAAGCTAATATAAGATGTATCATTCACGAAAATCATTTCCCTCGTTATCCTGCCCTTTGACGCGAAGGGTATCGCTGTAGTTAGGTCGATTCCCGCTAGAGACATTTTTCCGAAGTCCTCGTGGGAGGCATTGGCAGATTCAAGATCCCTCACGTCCCAAAGAATCGTTATTGAAGAAACTCCATGTTTTTTTTCTTTCCTAACGCCTTGAAATTGAATGTATGCTGCGGTGAGTATTGCTGAAATCGAAACAACAAGTAAGAGGGTGACTTTAATTGTTTTGCCCTGTGCAGTCATTGTTTTTCCACCGTTAAATCGTTTATCCTAGCCTTGCCCCTCTCCTTTTCCCCTTCCTTGGAACTTTCCTTAAAGGAACGCGGGCTCCAAAATATCTGTATTTTCTTTCTTCTCTCTCTTTTTCCCTTGCTTTTCTCACAGCGATTATGCCAACCCCTCCTATGAACAGGAACGCAACCACTATTATTGCTGCTTCAATCCAGAGAGGCATTTTAATGACAACGCTCAACTCGCTTGAATAACTATATGCCTCAAGCCCTGTCCCTAAATCGTCTTTGTACGAAACGTCCATTATGAGGGGGACTTCTTGGACAAAGGAAGAATAAAACCGATGGGTTGTTAACCTGACCTTAAACAATTCTTCTTCATCAGGATCTATGTTTTTTGACCAAGTCACCATGTTTTTGGACACACTTGCATCTGTGTGTTCAACATCTATGTCGAACTGTTCAGGCACAACCAAACTTATTTCAACGCCCTTAGCCTTAACGTTCCCCCTGTTGGAGACGGTGACTATAAGGTCCAGACTTGAAGACCAGCCTATTTCAACGTTTTCCTCTTCAATCTTCCCTTCACACACAACTTTCTTTTCCAAAACAACGTAAGGACGCAGAACCTTTAGTGAAACCGAGTTGTTTAAGGCTTTTTTTTCTTCAAAAACATTGAAGTACGTAATCCTTGTTTCTGAAATCTTCTCCTTACCTGGCTTCACGTTATGCAGTTTAAGGTAGTAATTGAAGGACACTGTTTCCCCTGCCCTTAACTCAGGGATTGAATAGCCTGGATCGGTGAAAACGCCCTGCGGCGAATCCATGTAATCTGCAACATCAACTCCTTCAGGGATTATCTCTTTTAAAACCACGTTCTTAGCCGGTGCATCTCCTTCGTTAGTAATTGAAACGAACATTTTTACATCTGACCCTAACCTCGCGGTTGAGTTTGAAATGGACTTCTGAATCACAAGTTCAGCGTCCTTCACGATCTTAACCTTAACGTATTTAGACCATTTAGATGGCAATTCCTTGCCTTCCACAACCTTATATACTTTCACTCCAAGTTGAGACTCTTCCCCTATGTTGCTTGAAGAAGTGTCTAGGGTACAGGTTAAGGAAAAAGAGTCTCCTGACGGGAGAGAGATCAACTGTGTTTTTTTCCCTTCTTTCACTTTAAGATTAGGCGATATAAGTTCTGTTTTCAGGTTTAATTGGGCCGGGCCAACATTATAGATTGTTAGGGATAAATCCACTTCTGCACCCTTCACGATTTCCTTTACAGGGCCAGGGGAAACCTCGGCTGAGGAAGGAGTTACGTCAAGGTTTAGCACGGGCTTAACAGAGGTGAGCTCTAACCATTCAAGGATGGAAATGCCAAGCAGGGACGTGAGGTCGACGTTGAACGGCAGGATGTCTCCATCACTAAGTGATTGAAACCTATACACTTCAGAGAGTAACTTTGGTTCTGTGATTGTTTTTAGTTCCTCCGTGTCCATGACCCCTGAACTAGCTGCTGCAGTTAAACCCAGAATTGCCGCTGGAGATTCAATGCCGCCGAGCATGTCGATCTTACTTGAAACATAGTTTTTCATCTTCATTATTAGGTTTTCATCCACGTCAAACCCCCATGTTTTGGCCAGGGAAAAAACGTAGAGGCCAAGCGACGTTAAAACAGTTGACGTTGCCTTTTCACCGAAGATGTCAGCAGGCATCGGGAGGTTTTCCTCTGGAAAATAGGCTTTATCCTCGCCTTTCACCAATTTTCCAGATAAGTAGTCCAGCCCCTTCCTAACAACTTCATCCTTAACCTTGAAACCAGCTTCTTTTGCGCTTAACAAACTGATCAACGCCAGGATTGTGTAAGCCTTTTTCGGAGAATTATCAATCCTAGGATGCTCAGCCGTAGCTCCCCACCCACCACTCTCATCCTGTAGTCCCTGCAAGGCCTCTATGCTTGCTTGAGCAAACCCTGTTTCATTAAATGCAAAACTCGCCTGGGTTAAAAACCATAAATTGAAAGCTGAAATGGGGTTTGAAGTAAATGCCCCCCATTCACCCTTCCAAAGCGAGCCTCTCCTCGAAGTTCGAAGGTAATTTACCACCTGACCTATCCTGTTTACAATCTTGCCCTTATGGGGAAGTTGGAGGAACTCATAATTTTTATAGCAATAAGCAAAAACAAGCCCGCTCCAAACGGTCGTGCATGGATCCACGTCAGACTGAGCTGGACTAGTAGCTACATAGAAAACGCCGTTGTAAAAACCTGACCTCGCCTCCCTTGTAGCCTGAATTTCATAGGTTATAAATATCTCAACCAGTCTTTTTGGAACGCTTACATAGTCTTCAGTGGGTTGAGGAACAACTGGAACAACAGTGAAAGTAGCGGAGATCAAAATAAAGAGAAGCATTAACAAAAAATGTTTTTTCAAAAGGATAATCCTCCAGTAATACAGATTCCCTACAATTGATTTGAAAGGGTTGTCCTTTCTTTTTAGGAAAGGGTTTTTTGAATCTTATGTTTTTGTTTTCTTTGACGTAAATCCTTTCGACTCCTCGCAAGAGCTATTAGGAAAAAATAAAAGAAACAGAAAACAACTCTCTAAAAGAAATTTAAAAAAAAGAAAAAGTTGAAGGCGTTAAAGGATTTATTCTCCTGTGCCTATTGGTGTCTTGCCCTTCTCGGGTCCAATTACAACGTACACTACTCCTGCAGGTACTCCAGGAGGTATGCCTACTACAGGCATTATTCCCAGCACTATTACCGCTGAGTACGGCGTTGTTCTTCCTGCATTATACCAGTTCTCTGCTGTTGCCTTAACGATCTTTGTTGGATCAGCTAGTGCTGTGCATGCTGCCAGGGTTCCGTATCTGTCCACTCCTCCAGCTACAAGTACTAGTTTGTCTGGGTTCCATGGGTTTTCTATTGCGTATTGCACAGTTCCTAACCCGCTTGTCCTCTTTGCAACATATTCTTCTGGATAGCCTCCAGGCCATTCACCAAGTACTGCAGCAAGGTCCCAGATCTTTCCTGACCAGTCTTTCAGCTGCGTTGTCCCTATGAATGTTATCGGCAGGTTGCCTGTGTCGTTTAGCTCCGCCACATAACTGTTTGCCAAGGGTCCTCCTATCAGTATGAGGTTAAGGTTTTCCTTTGCCCAGTCTGCCTGAGGCGAGCCTGCTATGTACGCGAATGGCGCGTGGAAGAAGCTGAATACGTCTTCTCCCTCAAACACGAGGTCTACGTCCTCAGGCTTTGTTATGTCTGTTCCGTTGGCAGCTATCTCCGTTGTTCCAACGAACTCTGCTGCAGCAGTCTTAACGAACCTGTC
>JAOZGF010000098.1 GCA_027491845.1 Thermoproteota archaeon
TCTTCGTCGACGTAAAGCCTTCCAGTTTTGTTATGCCGTAGCCTCTCCAAATGATTTCTTCAAAAATCCCTGCTGTAAAGGGTACTACTAACGCATTCATGTAACGGGCCCACACAGGGGTTGCATCCACAACTTTCCTCCAAAAATCACCATAATAAGCCCAGTTTCCCTTATAGTAGAGCATAACAGCTACAAATCCCTCGATAAAGAACAGGACAAAAGCGAAAACTACCAGGATCACTATAAGCCCATAAGATTTGAAAGAACGTATGTCACTGCTTGAATAAAACTCTTTAGCCTTAACCAAGTACTTTAAACCCATGAAACCAAGTGAAAGCTGAACAATCACCATCCCTAAAGACTGAAAACTGTACAGGCGAGAAAACAAAGTTATCAAAGCCCCCCTATAATCGGTCTCCCACATGTAAGAAGGTATCGTAAACATGTTGAGGAACGTCATAACTAAATTAATCAGGAAAGGAGTAAAAATAAAGAGGAAAACGAAGCTTTTACCCTTCACTTTTCACAACCCAAAAACCTCGTTAAACAAAGTTAAACTGAAATATGAAATAAATTACACTTACTGCTTCCCCCTAAAAGTTCTCCATTACCTCCATAAGTTTTCATGCTTTTAAAATGGAAAGTAATTTTTAGGTTTCAAGAAAGCAATTTTTAAAGTTTAGCCTGCATTACACCTTTCTAGTTCTAAAATAAGATAGAAGTTTCTGTTAACTCATCGTTGATATAACTGTTTGCGGGCATACGAGGTTCAGCTTTACCCAATTTAGTCAGAGAGAAGCGTGGCCTTACGTCCACTGTAAGGCAACGTTGCTATGAATATATCAATCAGCGGAGTTTCAGGTGACGCAGGATTGGGCATAAGTTTCCTTGTTCTTGGATCCTGTAGGAAGCCCAACTCCAGAACTACTTGTCCCATGAGAGGTTGTGAGCTTTCTCCTTCACCTATCACATCAAAAGCCCCTTCACGCCCCAAAATCTCTATTATCGCACTCTATAAACAGGCTTCATTTCTACTTTTGTTATTTACAAATCATTTTCACTTCACGGACTTTCCCTAGCTCGAGCTTATTGACTTTATTGACTATATCTTGCAGTAACACTACCATAGTGACTCCCTATCTAGGAGAACATCTATTTCTACAGACTTTCCTGGTGAATACATTTGTAATTTCGGCTTTCTCTGTCACCTTACTTCTTTCAAACCACTCTCACACCTTGAAAAATCAAATTATCCTTTGAAGAATCGTCTTTTAAACTTTCTGCAATGTCGCCTGACGAGTGCTTAACAAAAACTTTTTAACAAAAGCCTTATTCGCATAACCTTCCGGTTGAGCAAAAACTTCATAAAGTTTTTTTCATAGGGTTCATGGCTTAAATGTTAAAAAAGCTTACGCTATAACAATGCTATGAGCAATAGGCGAACCCGTCGAAGAAACAAGGCTAAGGAAATGTTCCTACTAAAACAGCAAGACATGGTTAAATAAACTGTTTATTTTTGAGAGGAGAGAGTACAAGTTTTATACAATTTTCATTTTTTTCATTCCCACAGCAAGTTAACAGAACCTGAATCGTTATTTTAAAAACAGATATGCAATCCCAACACTACCAACAGTTTAGTAATAATGTTTAGTATATATAATAACGTAAAACAGGTTAACTGTTTTCGTTAAAGCTAAGCGATAAAGCATTAATGGTTTCCAGAACCCTTATTTTTCTTTTCTGTTTTTACACATTACGTTTTATATAGGCTGATTAAATAAAGTAACCCATTGATAATAACCTATTGATTTATTCACGTAAACCTCAAAATCGTGGAGAGCCTATGGTTGTAGGGGTTTATCTCGACCTAAAAACAGATCCTGACTGGTTTAAACTCATAGGAGAATATGCCTCTAAACTGAAAAGGATGAGCGGTGTTTTGAAGGTTATCGCCTTAAGAAACCCTGAAGAAAGGATCTATGAGAGCAACGTACTGGTGGTCGTCTCAAAACTCAACATGCCCCTAAGAAGAAAGATAGTGGAGGCAGCCTCTAAAGCCGAGGAAGAACTTGGCGTAGAGGGATTAAGCCCCCTCATATGCAGTGAAAAGGAAAAAACAATCATAGAAAGCTTCCAAGAAGAAGGCACCCAGGTTCCAGCATGAGCTTGGAAAAATCAAAACTACTCCTTGAAGAAGCTGAGAAAGACATAGAGAACGGGTGCTTCAACAAAGCGGTTAGCGCGTCTTATTTTGCGTCAAGAATGATCTTAGAAATATTTTTTAGGGACTTAGGGATCGTTTTCTCCAAGAAAGACGACAAAATGATTAACATCCTAGCTAGCTTAGGCCTGAGGAAAGAGGCAAGCGACCTCAGGGTTCTCTTTGAAATGAGGAAAGAAGCTGACCACAGGGCCTATGTTTTCAGTGAAAAAGAGGCTAGATATGCCTTTAACACATCTAAAATTATTCATGACAAAATATTTAGTTTGTTGAAAGCTAAAAGGAAAGAACAAGGTTAAACAGGCGAAGGCCCACTGTTGGTTATTACCTTTTTTAAGAGGTTGGCATAGTTGTTTCTTTCCGCCTCCTTAACCTCACCTGAAAAACATGTTTTTTACTGGATAACCGACCCGTATATAGCCTCCATCCCGAGCTCCAGACTTCTCTCTAAAGCCTCCTTGTCAATGTTCACAGCCACAACGAAAAGCTTAGAAGGCTTCCTTCCAAGAATTTTTCCAGCAATCTCACACTTCTCCTTAAACCACTCAACATCATCAACCTCAACATGTGACTTAACCTCCAAAAAATAAGTTACCTCATCATGGATGTACACGTCTATCTCAAGCCTAAAGCCCCTCTCACGATATTTTCCCTCAACATCAACGTAAGTGAATTTCTCAACCTTGCCAGGTTTAACACCTCTCTCCTCTAAGGCATGCCTATAAATGCTTAAAACAGTTTTTTCAAGATCTCTACCCCACCTTCTCCCAAGAGAACCAACAGCAACCCTAACCTCACTAACAACAACACTCAACTCCCTAATCGCCTTACTGTGTTCCTCTATCACTTTACTGTGTTCCTCTATCACTTTACTGTGTTCTTTGATCGCCTTACTGTGTTCCTCTATAATCTCCTCTATTTTCTCCATCCTCTCCTCTATTTTCTCCATTCTTCTCTCTATTTTCTCCATCCTTTCCAGGACTTCTTTTAAACCTATTAATCCCTGGACACTTAACCTAAACTCTTCGTCCTCCTTTAACAGGGTCAAAAGCTCCCTTCTAAGCTTGCTCCTGTAATCCATCCGAACCAACCCAAAGCAATAACTAAAATATATAATTACTTGCAAAAATTAAACTTTATCCTTCGCGTCCCCGCCTCTTTTTCGAAATGAGTGTTAAAGAAAAGAGATAACCAATTTACACCTCGCTTTCTCTTTATCCAAACCCTATCTAGCGCGTAAAATCTTCTTTTATCTTTAAAAGCCACTCTCCTTTAACTGATATCTCTCCTTAATGACAGTCACATGTTTGCATAATCCCACATACTACTTCCTATTTTCTCCCTTCAAAAGAACAATTTCCCCACTTAAATCAGAGGTTCTTATATATAAAAAGCTAATTTAAACCTGAAACCCTATCACCACTTTATGGGCACTAGAAAAACAAGGAAGTCCTTCCTTCCAACGCCTCACCGCCAACTACTTCCAGCCCACCCTCCACAACCCTACCAACCCGCCATGTATATATGTGAGGACAAACAGAATTTAACCCTTGCTCAATGCTCAGTAAAACCCTGAACTTTAACTCGCCCTTAATTACCTTAAATGTTACCCTTTACACAGAGCTAAGGCGATTTCTTATTCTAGGAATAATTTAACTCCAAAAGAGATTGAAGATAGGGAGAATTAAGCCTCTGATGAACTTGAAGTTAGTTAGAAAGCTAACTTGGCACGCTAAAAACTCATCCAATCTTTAGACTTCTCCTCATCAATCAAAACAACTTCCACCAACCTACCGTTTAAAACCTCGTGTATAACTTCAAATGCACCGCCCTCAGCTATAGCGAAGAGGCCAATATAACTTCTCTCCGAAGGCTTATTCTTAAAAAACTACCCAGAGAACATAGAATACATGTATATCAAGTACGATTTCTATGACAAGGTCAATGACGCATATAAAAAACTGTACCACCAAGCTTGGACGCTGGATAAAATGATCACAACTTGGCGGGACGGCAGGTCAAAAAAACTTAAGCCAAGTGCAGCCTCGAGTTAATAGAGGCATTCCTAAGATATGTAAATTACACTTATACCCTTGGACATGGAATTGTGAAGCCTCAATCCACTGCAGTTCACGTTTGAATTCCCCAGCGAACGCACGATTAACACTTTTCCGCCGTGAAACCCTGCATGTAAAAGCTTAAGGAACCAATAAAAAACAGGTGAAAAAACGAAGAAAAACAACCTAATGCCCAAACATAGAAGTTTTCTAGTTTTCAAGTTTCTGTGATACTAAAGAATTAAAGAAATTTAAAGAAGTTAAAACCATGCTAAGTCCACACAAGGAGAAATCCGCTGCAAAAACGGTCACCTTCATCCTTTCTCAATCTCACTCACCGCTCAACAAATTATCGCCGCAGACACACTAGAAAAAGGAAGACAAGTCCAAAAAATAAGCCAAACCTCCATCACAAGGCTTCCCAAAGCAACCTAACTCATTCAACGCCATCTCAACTTAAAAATCACCTAAACACATTATGACAAAAACATAACTTAAAATTTAAATAGGAAACGTGAGAAAAAGAACGCTGAACACCCAAACATGCATTAAGCTAAACAATTAAGTCAAACAAGTTAAACGACTTCCTCTAAACCCTTAAAGGTTTTCTCAAATGAAAAAAAGAATACTAATAATAGGAAAAGTCCACAACGTAGGTTACAGGCCACTACTCCTCGGCCTAGCTGAAAGCCTAGAAATAAAAAGATTTTTCGCCGACAACATAAAAATAAACGGAAAACAAGCAGTAGAAATACTAATAGACGACGAAAAAGAAAAAATCACCGCCTTCATAGAACTAATAAAGAAAAACAAGCCAGAAAAAGCAGAAATAGAAGAAATACGATCCAACACCCATAAAAGAAAAGTAATGAAAACAGAGTCATACTACAGGTACCTCACAGCAATGCAACTAGCAAAAATAGTTGAATACGGGGGAAAAATGCTTGAGAAACAAGACCAAATGCTTGAGAAACAGGATAAAATGCTTGAGAAACAAGACCAAATGCTTGAGAAACAGGATAAAATGCTTGAAAAACAGGACGAAACAATAAAAGAAATAAGAACAGTGAGAAAAGAAATAAAAGAACTAAGACAAGACCTAAAAACATACATGGAACAAAGATTCCAAAAAATAGAAAAAGAAATAGAAAAAATAAAAGCAAAAATAGGCCTATGAAAAAGAAGTGAAAGCCGAGGATATTCTAGGAACAGTAAGGCAAACAAGAGCTTTCCTCCTTACCTTTGAAAAACAACACCGACTTCTGTGAACTCCAAAACTACTCCTTCTACTCTTCTAACAACAAAACAAGTCAACACCATAATTAAGAGCTTTACTACATCTACCTAGGATTAACAGCAATCCGGTGTTTTTTAAGGGTACATTCTTGGCCTACTCTTCACCTCACTTGAGACAACGCCCATCTCTACTCCTCTCCACATGAGTCCTAGCCATTTCAACTTTCACAGCCACTGGATTCCGAAATACTCGAAATATTACGGCAATAAATAACCAATAATATACAAGTTCTCAGAAAACGAAATCATGTGAAGAAGAGGAGTGTTTGCTCAAGGACACAGGAATCGTACTTTACAACAGAATAACAAATATAGACATTAGCCAAGCTCTATCCTCATTAAACTATCAATTAAATCAAAAGCCTCCATTGCATTACGTCCA
>JAOZGF010000107.1 GCA_027491845.1 Thermoproteota archaeon
TAAGGGACCGTGTGCTCACTCAAACCCTGTCCTTCGTCAAAAGCAAAGAAAGTTACTGTCCCGGTTTTTTTGTCAATTAAAGTACGGCTGACAATTGACTCCTCTTGGTAACCAGCTAGTTCTTTTACACTAACTGGTTTACCGACAAGTTTACGTGACGGGTTCATTTCTTTCACCTGGGACCCCACCTATGCAGGCGCCAAATAAAGAGGATTCACCTTCACAACGCTAAGCTAGGTTTGCATTAGCTAGAAAAGTATTGTTAAACTAATTAAATACTGCTTTTAAACGGGAGCAGACGCTTAAAACCTTTATGGAAGAACTAACCGGTTTGCTAATGCATTACTTCAAGAAAATTAAAGTGCAGCATGGGATGCTGAGCTTAAGCCTGTTAAACATGACTAGACGGTGAAAAAATTGTCATGAATGCCCGAGACAAGTTGGTTTTGAATTATAAAGAACTAATGGAAAAAATTAAAGAGGTGATTGTTTTCCAATCTGCAAAGGCTGTTTTGGAATGGGATGCACAGACCATGATGCCTCCGAGGGCAACTCACATGAGAAGCCGGCAACTTGCCTTACTATCTAAAATTGAACATAAAATGTTAACAAGCCATGAAATAGGTGAGTTAATCGAAGAAATATTAAGGAATCCGGAGTTCGAAAGCCTAAGCCTCGAACAAAAAAGAAACGTATACCTTTCCAAGAAAGCATTCGGTGAACAAAGTAGTTTGCCTGAAAAACTTGTAGCTCAAACCGAAAAACAAAAGATCATAGCTAACAAGGCATGGGAAAAAGCTAAGAAAGCCAAGAAGTTTTCAATCTTTAAGTCAGAGCTAGAAAAACTTTTCAAGTTGAGAAAAGAGGCTGCAGAGATTTTAATGAAGGTTAAAGGAGTTGATACGTCATATGATGCCCTTATAGATGTTTTTGAGCCGAAAATGACGGCTAAAGCAATCGCCAACTTCTTCTCTCAACTAAAGATGGGGCTAATAAAGATACTGAGAAAATGTGAATCATCATCCATAAAGCCTGAAAGATCCTTCCTCAAACGCAGGATTCCTGTGGAAACACAAAGAAAAATTTCCAAGGAGCTCGCTAGGTTTATCGGTTACGACGTGGAATCAAAGGATGCTGGAGGCAGAATAGATGAATCAGAACATCCCTTCACAAAAGGCTATTATAACGATGTAAGGATAACGATACGATACGATGAAAACAATTGGATTAGATGTGTGTTTTCACTGTTACATGAAGGAGGACACGGGATCTATGATCAAAACTTAAGAGCTGAGTGGATTTACCAACCAATAGGGAGTCCTTGTTCCTATGGCTTTCATGAGTCACAATCTAGGTTCTTGGAAAACATTGTCGGCAGGTCACGTGAATTCTGGAAATACTTCTTACCAAAACTGAATAAAATAACCAACAACGCTTTCTCTGACGTAGACCTGGATTCTTTTGTCCTCGGGATCAACAGAGTCAGGCCTTCGAAGATACGGGTGGACGCTGACGAGGTCACTTACTGCCTTCACATCATCATCCGTTTTGAAATAGAAAAAGGCCTATTCAAAGATGAAATCTCTGTTTCAGAGCTTCCTGCCGTTTGGAGTCAAAAATATGAGGAATACTTAGGATTAGAAATTAAACACGACTCCGAAGGAGTGTTACAGGACGTTCACTGGAGCCTAGGATTGTTCGGGTATTTTCCAAGTTATGCGTTAGGCAACATTTACAGTGGCCAAATTCTTAACGCAATAGAGAAAGAAATGCCGGGCTGGAAAGTTGACATTGCAAACGGGGACTTTAGAAGGGTGAAGAAGTGGCTTACAAGGAAAATATATCACTACGGTAACCTCTATGATCCGCAAGACCTCATAGAAAGAGTAACAGGTGAAAAAATCAACGTAGAGCCTTTCCTCAACTATTTAAACAAGAAATATTCAAACCTCTATTTGCCCTAGCAAATGAACTTAACAATCCTTTGAAAACCTTTTAAGACTTGAGACTTAAGTCTTACACGTCGCGAAAAGGGAAACTCGTCTCTTTTTATTCTACCTTAAGGTTAATATTCCTTAAAACTACCTTTAAGGTGGATTTCTAACTAAAAGGGTCTGCGATGAAAGAATAATTCAAAAACTCAACAATTGTTAACTAGCGTTTTCTAGTTGCAGTGGTTTTATGGACTCTGCGAGTTCTATGCCTCTTTTAAACGCAATCAAGTTTTTCTGGATAAACTTTTTTGGAGACACTTCCTCTATAGCTCTCGTGAGGGATTCCTCCGTTACTATTTGGGTTTTTGATTGCAGGAAGCCTAGCATCACCATGTTGGCGATTATTTTTTCATGGAGCTTCTCTGCTTCCTCCGTTGCAGGCACGGCGAAGAACGCGCATTTGTTTCTAGGCATAACTTCCTTAATTTTACTGTCGAAAACGATGATTCCTCCTAGCTTAACCCTGCCCTGATATTTCGCCAAGGAATCGCTTGTCATTGCTACAAGGATGTCTGGATTTATGACGTGTGGATAAATTATTTCTTTGTCGCTTATAATTACTTCACTGTTCGCATCACCGCCTCTCGCTTGTGCTCCGTAGCTCTGTGTTTGTGCCACATGTTTTCCATCGTATTTCCCTGCGGCTATGGACAGGATTATTCCTGCAGTCACCATTCCTTGCCCTCCTTTCCCTGCAAAGAGTATTTCTATCTTACTCATTCACGCAGCCTCTTTTTCAGCTTTATAGGGCTTCCTTCCTCCTTAGCTCTAATTCAAACCAATCCAGCTTTGGCTTCCTCAGTTTAATCGTTCCATCCTGAACCCCTCTAACAAGCATCCAATACTGTTCTGTGAATTCGGGTCTTTCCCTATCAATGAACTCCCCAACAATGAGTTTCCCCCTTAATTCCTCCCTGGATTCATTTTTAACTTCTTCAACTCTCACTTCCCTTTCCCTGAAAAATGCTATCATTTCCCTTGAAGTTTTCATGTCGTTTAGTCTGCCGAAGTTTGTGACGCAGGGTGAAACCGCTTCAACATATGCGAACCCCTTCTTTTTAATGGCTTTTTTAATGCTCTCTTTCAACTGTTTTTCCTCTGAAACAATCCATCTCGCCACGTAAACTGCTCCAGCAGCGACAGCTAACTCACACAAGTCATAGAAGCCTTCAATGTTTCCATATGGTGTTGTGTACGTCCATGCGTCTAGCGGAGTTGTAGGGGAACTTTGACCGCCCGTTAAACCATAGTTTAAGTTGTTTATGCAAATAACGGCCATGTCTATATTTCTTCTGGCAGTATGGAGGAAATGGCCTATTCCTATCGCGCCAACGTCCCCGTCTCCAGTGAAAACTATCAGGTTTAGGTTAGGCCTAAATAGTTTGATTCCTGTTGCGTAGGCTATTGCTCTCCCATGGGTTGTATGTAGGCTATCTATGTTGAAGTACCCTGATATTCTGCCGCTGCAGCCTATGCCGCTTACCACCACCGTATTGTTTAGGTCTAGTTTGAGTTCGTTTAACGCGTCAATAAAAGCTTTAATTACCATGTATATTCCGCATCCTGGACAGAAGATCATGGGAAGTCTATCCTTTCTCAAAATGTCCCTGTTCCTCAATTGTTTTTCTTCCTCCTAATAATTGAAAGTATTTCGGTTGGAGTGAACGGTTCTCCTCCTATTTTTGATATAAGGGAAACGTTGCAATTGCTTTGAACACTCTCCTTAAACAAATGATAAACTTGGCCGAGATTTGCCTCAACAACAAATATTTCATCAACAACTTTAGATATTCTTCTGACAGCTTCAGATGGGAATGGATTGATCGTTATAAGCCTGAAAAACCCTGCCTTTACCCCCTTTTTTTTACACTGCAACCATGCTTCCATGGCTGCCCTTGCAGAGCTTCCGTAAGAAGCTATCACTATGTTGGCGTTGGAAGTGTTCTCCTCAACCCATTTACATATTTTTTCTTTGTTTTTCCTTATTTTGTTGCAAAGCCTCTCAACAAGGCTTCTATGTATGGATGGGTCGTCTGTCGGGTAGCCTCGACGGTCATGGGTTAAACCGGTATAATGGTGGCCTGTTCCTTCACCAAGCAAATGCATGGGATAAACAAGTTCTTTATCCGGTTTCCCAGCTTTTTCTTCAGGCCTTTTCGCGTTGAGAACCCTCCTTGAAACAAGTTTAATCTTTTCTTTCAAGGGAATTTTTAGGTTTTCCCGCATGTGAGAAACAATTGCATCGCTTAAAAGGATAACTGGGACCCTGTATTCCTCTGACAAATTGAATGCCTCAATTGTTAGGTCGAAACATTCCTGAACAGACCATGGAGCCAAAGAAATAACTTCATGGTCTCCATGTGTGCCCCATTTAGCCTGCATAACGTCTCCCTGAGAATGTCTTGTGGGCTGACCTGTTGATGGGCCTCCGCGCATGACGTTAACAATAACCAAGGGGACCTCACATATAACCGCTAAACCTAGATTTTCTTGCATTAAACTGAAGCCTGGGCCTGAAGTAGCTGTCATTGACTTTGCACCGGCTAAACTGGCTCCAATTGCTGCGGCAATGCTTGATATTTCATCTTCCATTTGCAGGAAAACCCCTCCAACCATGGGCATTTTTTGAGCCATTTTTTCAATTATTTCTGAGGCTGGCGTAATGGGGTAACCTGCGAAGAACCTGCATCCAGCCGTGATTGCGGCCTCAACAATGGCTTCATTGCCTTGCATAACTGCTGGGCTAACCATTTCCTTAAACACTCCTTGGAAAAAGAAAAATGTAAAGTGGTTAGAGTTAAGAGAATAATAAGGTTACCCTAAGTTATATATGTACGTCAAACTTCCGCTGAAAAAAGGTTTTAAGAAAGGTTTTAAAAC
>JAOZGF010000122.1 GCA_027491845.1 Thermoproteota archaeon
TTAGATGCAGGAACACGCTGGACAAAAAACGAAAAAGGCCAACCCATAATCGTGGCACCTTACGACGACATGGTCTCAGGGTATCTGAAGGAAGCTAGCTACTGGTCAAACTTGGCCAAAAGACACTCACTAGGTTTCATTCCCCCACTTTCGCCAGGATTCAGCAACAAAATCATGTACGAAAAAGGAATAGATAATTTCTTAGTAATCAGAACAAACCCATCTCCTGAAAAATTCAGGGAAATGTGCGAAAAAATGAAAAAATACATCGATCCCGAACTCAACATGGTAGTCGTCGAGGCATGGAACGAATTCCAAGAAGGCTCCGTCATAGAGCCAACAGTAGAAGATGGATTCACCTACCTAAATATCTTAAAAGAAGTATACGCTAAAAAAACAAAAAACAGACAAAATTAAAAAGACGGCCAAGGTCCCTCAAAAACCTCCTTTTTACTTGGAATATCTCACACAACTTTCCCTAGCTTATCTCACCTCCAATCCATCAAGGAAAATAGCTTTTAACTTAAATAAAGAGGTTGTAGAAAATGGGGAAAATCCTAGAAAAAGTTAAAATCACAAGCCTGTTCGGCACAGCGAAATCAGTTGAAGTGAAGGCAGTTATTGACACAAGAGCTACAACGGTGGCTTTACCTAGGGATATTGTAGAAACACTTGGATTAAGAAAGATGTGAGAAGTGAAGGTGGGATAGGCAAACAATAAGTAGAAACCTATTTATGGGTAGTAACAATTCAGCTTAAAGGATGCACAGCCAACCTGGACGTCCTAGTTGAAGAAAGTACTTGATTGCCTCCAAAACTTCCCTTTCAGTTTCAATACCCATGGCTGGAAGGAGGAAGCTTGTGTCAACCAAAATCTTAAGTTTTTTGTTCCATATACTCCTTCTGTCTCTCAAGGCTTTCTTCCTCAAGTTCTTTAAGAGACAAATGAGCTATTTTCTCTCCATGCAGTGAAAGCCAGACAGCGTCACGTAAGTGTTCGATGATTATCTTGTTTTCTTCAGCAGTTATTCTAACCCTTGTCCCTTCAACTATGCCTGTTTTCTCAGCAATCACTTTAGGGATGACAAGCACACGTTTCTTCCCAACCCTCGCCTTCACGGTTAGACCCAAGATGATTCACCGGAAAAAAAAATTATAAGTTGGAATTATAAAATTTTTCTACCTATTTTAGCAATTATCTTCTATCTTATGAGTTTCCGACATATTCTCGAAAACCAACAGCACAGCAATCAACTTGTGGAAAGCCTGCCAAGGCCACTATCTTGGCAGAAGCTATTTAACCAGAGATTACAATGCTGCCGCCTATAAACCCTGAAAAAGACGTCGTCTTTTTAGAATATACAAGAATAGACAGATCCAGTTGCCCTCACAAATCAGCACTAACTAAAAACTAGAAAACGTTAGAAAACAATTGACTTTATAATGCTTTACAATGCTTTACTTAGAGCATAGCCACATTTTCATATTTCCACTAAACACTAACTTTTCAGGGGAGAACATACAAAAACAAGTCCTTAACTTGTTAATTCCTTTATTCACCAGCTCCTCAACCAGGCAGCCATGACTCCAGTCTAAACAATTACAACCTAAGCCGCTCCAACTTACCTCAAGACAGGGTTTCAATGGATCAGAGAATATATAAATCGTTTTCATATAGAACGATTTATATATAAAATCGTTCCATATAAATACAATATGATGAGGACGAGGGATTTTGAACACATTGTCTCCAGCTGGATCGCATCAAAAATTCCTGACCTAATCGAGAGAGAAGTTCTCCTGCCAACAAAAACAAGCTCAATAGTAGCTGTCATCGGGCCAAGAAGGGCTGGAAAAACATTTACCATGTACCAGACAATCCGTCGACTGCAAAAAACAACGCCCAAAAACAACATTCTATACATAGACTTCGAACATGAAAGACTAAGAAACCTGGACGCCGCAGACCTCAACGACCTACTGAAAACATACTACAAGTTATCAGCCCCAGAAGAAAAGAAACCCATCCACCTGTTCCTAGACGAAATACAGGTAGTGAAAAACTGGGACAAATGGATTAGAAGAATCCACGACACAAGGAAATACCACCTCTACATCTCAGGCTCATCATCAAAACTGCTAAGCAGAGAAATATCAACAGCCCTAAGAGGAAGAAGCATCGACTACACAATATTCCCCTTCAGCTTCAAAGAATTCCTCTACACAAAAAAATATATTCCACAAAACATCAACATCCTCAGCTACCTAGAAGAAAGGGGGAAAATACTTGGCTTACTGGAGGAATACCTAAAATACGGGGCCTACCCCGAAGTAATCCTCGAAAAAAACGCAGACGTCAAATGGAGACTACTGCGCTCCTACAACAACTCAATCTTCTACAGGGACATTGTGGAAAGACACAATATAAGATCCCCAAGCCTCCTTGAAACCCTCCTAACATACTGCCTAACAAACCACGCAAAATACATAAGCGCGTCAAAAGCCCACAAATACATTAAAACACTAGGCTACAAAGCAGGAAAAGCAACAATCCTAGACTACCTAAAATACGCTGAAGAAGCCTTCTACCTATTCCCACTTGAAATAT
>JAOZGF010000139.1 GCA_027491845.1 Thermoproteota archaeon
TTATTTAGCTTCTTTGAAGCCAAAAAATATATAAAGTCCTTTCTTCCATAGGGATTTCAACGATTTTAATGCTCAAAATGAAGTGAGGTTTGATGGATGCCTGGGGTAAGGGATAAGGTTGCCATAATCGGCATGGGATGCACGAAGTTTGACGAACATTGGGACAAGGACATAAAAGACTTGATTGTTGAAGCATGTTATGAGGCCTTCGAGGACGCTGGAGTTGAGCCAAAGGACATTCAGGCCGCCTGGTGGTCAAGCGTGATAGGCGGCTTCCTAGGGCGAAGTCTAGCCTACCCCCTAAAACTAAACTACATCCCCATCACGAGGGTTGAAAACAGGTGTGCAAGCGGTCACGATGCCTTCATAAATGCTTGTTACGCTGTTGCATGCGGCGCATACGACTTGGTTCTAGTGTGTGGGGCGGAAAAGCTTAAAGATGTGGGTTTACCCATACCAGGAGTTGTTGACCCTGCTGAGCCATATACGAGCCGTGTTGACACTCGTTTTCCTCCTCCAGCAGCGTTCGCCCAACTCGCACTGAGGTACTTCCATCATTACGGGATAAGCATTGACGATGGCAAGAGGACTCTGGCGAAAATAGCTGTGAAAAACCATTACAATGGTTCTTTGAATCCAAAAGCCCAATTCCAGTTCAGGATAACTGTGGAGGACGCCTTAAAGGCCCCCATCGTCGCTTACCCGTTGGGCCTGTATGACTGCTGCGGAATAACTGACGGCGCAGCTGCAGCCATAATAACACGTGCAGACCTTGCAAAAAACTATAGAGACGATTACGTATTGGTTAAAGGCGTAGGTATGAGTTGCGGGATGTACCAAGGAGAAATAAGGGATGACTGGAACCTGACATATATAGAGGAAAACGTCAGGGCGTCAAAAATGGCTTACAAGGAGGCAGGCATAAAAAACCCGCGGAAGGATCTGGACCTCGCAGTTGTACACGACTGTTTCACCATAACCGAACTAGTAATATATGAAGACTTCGGTTTCAGTGAGAGGGGTAAGGCTAAGGAGGACGTGGAAGCAGGAACCTTCGAGTTAAAGGGAGAACTTCCCGTGAACACTGACGGTGGACTGAAATGTTTCGGCCACCCAATAGGGGCAAGCGGCCTCAGGATGATGTATGAAGTTTACAAGCAACTGCAGGGGAAAGCAGGGCAACGACAGGTTGAAATAAACAACCAAATCGGTTTAACACACACTTTGGGTGGAACACCCGTTGACTCAAACACTGCGGCTGTAGCGATACTTGGCTTGAGGGGTGTTTAAATGGCTGGAATAATTTCTTATGGCGCATACATTCCAAAGTGGAGGATGAGCCTTGAACTAATCCAGAAAGGGGCTAAAGGGGAAAAAGCAGTTGCAGGAAAGGATGAAGACAGCCTGACCATGGCTGTAGCAGCCTCAATAGACTGCATCAGTGGAATGGATAGAAACATGATTGACGCCGCATTCTTTGCATCCACAACAGCTCCCTTCAGGGAGAAAAGCTCCTCAGTAACAATGGCGTCAGCCCTAGACCTAAGGAGGAATGTTTTCACTGTTGACCTCGGAAACACGCTTAGGGCAGGGACATGCGCCTTGAAAACGGCTTTTGACATGGTTGAAGCAGGGTCAGCCAGGCAAGTGCTTGTCTCAGCTGCAGACTGTAGACTGGCCCCGCCAGGTTCAGGGTACGAAAGAACCTTCGGCGACGGGGCTGCAGCATTCCTAATTGGAAAAGATGATGGAGTAGTTGAGGTAAAAGATCATTATTCTGTCTCAGATGAAATCTACGATGTATGGCGGAGAGACATAGACCTCTACGTTCAGTCATGGGAGGAAAGATTCGTTCAAACAAGGGGATACATGCGGGTTGTTCATGAGGCCGTGACAAAATTAATGGAGAAAGCAGGGATCCAAGCTAAGGACCTAACTAAGGCCATACTCTACGCACCCGATGCGAGAA
Organism: Thermoproteota archaeon; assembly: GCA_027491845.1. Taxonomy (GTDB): domain Archaea; phylum Korarchaeota; class JAOZGF01; order JAOZGF01; family JAOZGF01; genus JAOZGF01. The sequence goes on from JAOZGF010000139.1 coordinate 1,970, forward strand.
GGACTCTGGGACTGGCTAAAATGATTGGTTTAGACCCGAAAACCCAGCTTCAAAACCCATTGATAGGCGCCGTTGGAAACACAGGGACAGCCCACCCGCTCATGTTGCTCGTAGCAGCACTTGAAGAAGCCAAGCCAGGGGACAAATACTTGTTAGCGAGCTACGGAAACGGGAGCGATGCATTCCTGCTTGAAGTAAAGGACGGAATAGAGAAAATCAAGGGTAAAA
>JAOZGF010000143.1 GCA_027491845.1 Thermoproteota archaeon
CGTATCGTTCTCTCTATCCTTAAAAGGAAAACCTTTTTTAGGGCTTCAAGAAGGTCGCCAACTAGTTTAACATAAAGTTTTCTGTCTCCCGTTTTCTTGAACCTTTTAACCACGCCTAACAGGTCGAGTAAGTCTAGGCTGAGGGAAACAGCTGAAACAGAGTAGCCGCTTTCCCTTGAAAGTTCTTCAAGCGACATTGGTTTCCTATTGACAACCAATGCGGCAAGTATTCTTCCATGAACTTCAGAGTAACCTATTCCTGAGGTGACTGATGTGAAAATAGAGTATATCTTATCTTTTAACTCCTCTACCTCTCTTGAATGCATTGCTCACTCCTTTCAGGAAAATTTAGAAAATTTTAAATCTTTAAAATAATTTAAATCTTAACAAAAAGGTTTTTAAAATGCAGGAAGTTGAAGGGAAACTCCAACTGCTGGAGCCCGAGAAACTTGTAAAGAAAACAGTAAGTCTCTGCCCGAAATGCCTTAAAAGGATAAATGCAGTGATTGTTGAAAGAAACAACAAGCTATACATAAAAAAGAAATGTGAAGAGCACGGTGAATTCGAGGACCTGTACTGGTCAGACTATGAACTGTACAAGTTCTACATGAACTGGGATGTTGTAGGGGATGGAGTGGAGAACCCTAGGACAAGGACTGTCGAGGGATGCCCATATGACTGCGGGCTCTGTCCAAATCATAAGTCGCACACGGTCTTGGGCATAATAGACGTGACGAACCGCTGTAATTTAGCGTGCCCCATTTGCTTCGCAAACGCTGCACGTACAGGATACGTATATGAGCCTGGCCTTGATGAGATAAGAAAAATCATGGTGAACTTCAGGGAGAACAGGCCTGTTAAGACAGTAGCCCTCCAGCTTAGCGGCGGGGAACCGACCGTAAGGGAGGATTTGCCTGAAATAATTGGAATGGCTAAAGAACTCGGCTTCAGCCATGTTGAAGTGAACACAAACGGTTTGAAATTCGCTGAGGACATAGATTTTTACAGGGAATGTTTTAAGGCAGGAATGTCAACTGTTTATCTTCAGTTTGACTCGCTTAGGCCTGAAATATACGAGAAATTAAGGGGAAGAAACATATTGCCCCAAAAATTAAAGATGATTGAAAATGCAAGAGAAATAGGGCATGGAAGCATTGTCTTGGTGGTGACGCTTGCTAAGGGCGTTAATGATGGAGACATGGGGGATATCATAAAGTTTTCAGCTGAGAATAGCGACGTAATAAGATGTATAAATGTCCAGCCCATATCGTTTTCTGGTGCAGCGAAAAAAGAAGAATTAAGGAGAATGAGAATAACGATTCCAGACTTCGTTAAGATAGTTGAAGAACAAACAAATGGACAAATAAAGGCTGAAGACTTCAGACCTGTGCCGTGGGCTGTTTCAACCGCGAAAGCAGTTGGAGCGATACAGGGCAAGAGATATCAGGAATTCACCGCACACCCTCTATGTGGTGCGGCAACGTTCTTCATACCAAAGGAAAACGGAGAGATAGTACCCATAAACAGGTATGCAGAAGTTGATAAATACGATAAACTAATGTGGGAGGTATATGAAACAGCTAAACAGGGAAGAAAAACCATGGCTAAACTGAAAATGATGAAAACAGTGCTTTACATTAAAAAAGGATTACTTAGAAACCTGATCCTAGGGATCCTTAGAAAGGGAACGTACAGTGCCCTTGGAAAAATGATGACGAAAATGGTGATGATAGGAGCAATGCACTTCATGGATGCATGGAACTACGATTTGCAAAGGGTTGAAAGATGCGTAATCCATTACGGAACAATGGATGGAAGAATAATACCCTTCTGCACTTTCAACACCCTTCACAGGGAACCATACGAAAGAAAATATAGTGTTCCACTTAAAGAATGGAGGAAAAGTAAAGGGACAGGAAGGAAAGTGAATTGTTACTGAGAACATTGTTGATAACAGTTGGATGGACAGCCTCCGTTTTAGTTTCAGCAGCTGTTTTATGGTTTCTCCAAGGGATAATTCAAGGGAAAAAGAAACGAAATTTTTCCTCAAGCCTAACCATATCCATAATAGGTTTTGCTGGGTCGTTCCTGTTGGGGGGAACCCCATACGTAGGCCCTATCCTTTCACTACTTCCTTGGGTTCTCTTAACTAAATACATGTTGAAGCCGCCATGGGTTAAATCTATGATCATCGCAATACCTCCTTGGCTAACCCTCCTAACAATCGCCTCAGTGATAGGCTACGTGTTGATTAAGGTAATTTAAGAGTTAGAAAGGCTTGTAAAGGAACTTTTTAGGCCTTAACAAGTAGGGACTAGTGTTGAGGCCTTCTAACAAGGACAAACGTTAAAGCTGCTAAAACACAGTACAAACCGAAAAGAGAACATGTATAAGAGTACTTGCCTGAGAAATCTCTTAGAATCCCTCCTATAAACGGGCCGATCCAGCTTCCAACGAAGCCGTAAGCAGTATAAATAATGCCGAAAATGGAGCCGTAATGCTTTGTCCCGAAACATTCAGCCACTAAG
>JAOZGF010000158.1 GCA_027491845.1 Thermoproteota archaeon
GAGGTCTGCGTTAAACCCTTTCTCCCCAAGCTGACGCGCTATCCCATATATCTTTTTCTCTAATTGCTCTTTAACCCAGGAAGGCTGGTTTTTCATGGTTTCAAGATATATTTTGTTGCCTGTTTCCCTCCATCCTTGAATTGTATCGATTTTTGTTGCCGCCACCAGGAAGGGGGTTTTTCTTTCCCTAAGTATGTTTATTGACTCTATTGTTTGAGGTTGAACCCCGGAATTTATGTCGATAACTAATATGGCTATATCTGCTGCTGACCCCCCCCTCTTCCTTAGGTTCGTGAAGGACTCGTGACCTGGCGTGTCTATGACTAGGAAGCCTGGAATTTCAAGTTTGAATTTAAACATTTTCTTAAGGGGTTCTATTATTTTTTCCAAGATAGAGGCAGGTATAAATGTTGCCCCAATTTGCTGTGTTATTTGTCCTGGTTCTTTGAGGGCGACCGCCGTTCCTCTTATATTGTCCAGTAGAGTTGTTTTGCCATGGTCTACGTGACCTAGAACAGCGATAATAGGGCTTCTTATGTAATTGTTACCTTGCAATTCTACTCCTCACTAAGACATGGAGACTTCGGCTTTCCAGCAGGTAGTTTAAGGTAGTTAAATGAGGTTTCTTTAGAAATTTATTATTTCCTTTTCTTCAAAAATTATTTTGTGTTCCCTTAAAAAAGATTCTTTGGAGTCAGAGGCATGCACAGTGTTTCTTGTTAAGTCTAACGCGTATTCTCCCCTTATGGATCCTGGATCAGCGTCCAATGGATTTGTGTTTCCAATCATTTTCCTTATCGCCTTTATACATTGGTCTCCTTCAATGACAATACCTACAATGGGCCCTGATGTAACGTAGTTCACTAGTTCCTTGAAAAAGGGTTTTCCCTTGTGGGGGGAATATAACTCTTCTGCTTCCTTAACACTTAGTTTTTTCATTTTTAGTGCCTTGATCTTGAATCCCTTCTTTTCTATTTTGCCGATGATTTCCCCTATAAGGCCTCTCTCAACGCCGTCTGGCTTTATAAACATGAAAGTCATTTCTTTGCCAGGCATCTATTCCCTCCTTTTCCTTGGGTATTTATCTGTCCATTTAAGTTTTTTAGGGTTTCTCTTGAGTTTTAAAGCGTTCTTCCTGCATTTTGAAGAACAATAAATAAATTTTTTCCCTGTAATTGTAACATACATGATCCCTGTGCCTGGTGTAACTGTTTTGCCGCAAAATGAGCATTTCACAGGCATCTTTATCATCTAGCCGTGATTTTTTTAGCTTCTCTCTCTGTTTCACGGAGCACCAGTATGTCCCCCACCCTTACCGGGCCTTTCACATTTCTCCTAATGACTCTTCCCTTGTCTCTTCCAGCTAGTATTCTCACCCTAACTTGAATCACTTCCCCGGTTAAACCTGTTCTTCCAAGTATTTCAACTACTTCTGCAGGGTAGCCGAATTTTTCTATTACGTCGTCGCCGAATTCCTTTTCCACTTTCATTCACTGGCTTTCTTCTTTACAGGTTCCCCCTCGCTTTTTTTCTTTTGCTTGGTCTCTTTAGGTTTCTTCTCAGCTTTTTCCTTAACTTCCTTTTTCGGTTTCTCCTTCTTAGGAATTTCTTTCTTCAGTAATTTGTTCAGTTCTTCTGTTATTTCTTTAACCAAGTTCTTTCCTTCTCCCTCCTCAATGATGCATGCTGAAGCTGCTGAGACCTGGATGCCACTGGACTTACCTAGCCTCTCTTTACTTGGAACATAAGTGTATGGCACTTTTTTTTCTTCGCAGAGCAATGGAAGATGAGCTACGATTTCTGGAGGGTTAACATCTTTAGCTATTACGACAAGCTTAGCTTGCCCTCTCTCAACTGCCTTTGTCGTTTCGTTTGTTCCTTTCTTTATCTTTCCTGTATCTCTAGCTATCTCAATTGCTTCATATGTTTTTTCCATTAATTCCTCTGGTGGATTAAATTTTACATGTATTGCTTCGCTCATATCATCTTCACCTCAAATCATCACAAAGTTTTGGTGGCGGTGGTTTAGGATCTAGATACATTCACCTTATTTTTATAAAGTTTTTTGTTTATCCTTTAACCAAACATTCCTTCTTTTTTTCTCCGCCCTGAACCCGGTAATAATCATGTGGTGACCCTTATTAATAAGTAACTAAGTAACTTGTTTAACTTGTTTTTAAGGTGAACGAAAGAGGGGAAGTAGGCTCCCTAATGGAAGTGTTACTCCGTTGGAGGAAACTAACCGGACACTGTTTCTATACGTCAAGTTTTCTCTGGTTGATCCAGCTGAGTATTTCGGCTGGAAGGATTACTTTAGCATTCCTCTTTAGTTCCTTTATGTTTGAGGAGTTAGTAAGAAGCATTACGACCTTTAATTCGTTTATTAACTGGGATATTTTCCTTTTAATGCTTCCTTTCTTCTTTTTTACTTCCCTGAGAAACGGCAGAGCTATGCCTGTTAAGTCTGCACCGATGGCTATGGCTTTAGCTATATCTATTCCCGTTCTTATTCCTCCACTCCCAATGATTAAGAGACCTGTGGATTTACATTCTAGGATAGATAGGGCTGAGGATATTCCCCAGTCCCAAAAAAGTTTTCCAAGTTGTTTTCTGACTACATCTTTTCTTTTGCTGGCTCTGTAGTATTCAACTGCAGCCCAACTTGTTCCGCCGGCTCCAGCTACATCTATTCCGTCGAAACCCATTTCCATTAGTTTTAAAGCCACTTCCCTGCTTATCCCGCACCCTGTTTCTTTGCCTATTAATGGTACAGGGCATATCCTGCTTATTTCTTCCAAGCTTTTGAATGGATCAATTATTCCTTGTTCCCCTTCAGGCTGAATTACTTCTTGTAGGACGTTTAAATGTATGGCTAGGGCGTCCGCCTCAACCATCTCAATTGCTTCAAGTATTTCTTTTTCCCTGTAAATTTGTGCTTGAGGAAGGCCGATGTTCGCTATTACAAGGGACTCAGGTGCTTCTTCTCTCACCACTGTAAAGGAGGCTTTAAGAGATGCATCTTC
>JAOZGF010000170.1 GCA_027491845.1 Thermoproteota archaeon
AGCCCTTTAATTCTACGATATAACAGCGCCTCAGACTTTAAAGCCTCCCTCATTTTAACCCTTCATTCCTTCCTACTCCTAGTCTACTACCAAGCCCCATATTGTTTATTAGGGATTATAAGATTTAACGTATGGTGGAATGAGGCTGAACTTTACCATGAAGGTTTAACAAGCACGCGGTAAACTATTTCAAGGAAGTTGCCACGAGGATGAGGAACGAGGGCAGTACATATAAACGTTGCATACGTAACAGTTAAATACTTTTGTAGGTTGAAAAAGCCTTCACCCCTGCAAAAAGTACACAACGAGAGTTGAGGCTAGGAAGCATTATTACTTATTACCTACTCGCAAACGAGTTAAACAATGTTTTCAACTTTCCCTTACAGTAGGCAGCAGAGTTAATGAGCCTTTCTCGCTCTTAGCTTATAGGGCTAACATGTACCCTGTGAACTCTGACAGATCAAGTCTTCTTCTGGCCAAGTCTAACTTAATCATGTAAGCTTCCATCTCTAAGGCCCCCAAAACTAAGGGGACAGACAAATCATCGATTAAAAAGGGTTGAATAATTAGGTTGAATAATTAGGTTGAATAATTATTCTCTTTCCCTTAATTTCAATTACTAAATTGCAGTATTGTTTGCAACGGACTTTATGACCGTCAGCTACTTTAACTTCCACTGAGGCTGGTAAGTCTCTAGGTTCAGCAAATTCCTTTGCAACTTTGCCTTTAATAAGTGACCTTGCCGAACCACTATCAAACAATATGCTGAGCTCCTTCTCCTTTTTCTCGCCTTTAACAAGTAACTCTTCTTTAACGACGCTCAACTTGTCTCACCCTCCAAAATACTCTCTTGATCATTTTTAAACTGTTATTTCAGTTTTTAAATTGTCAGTGGTTCTCAGGCTTAACTCTTTTGCTTGGGGGTCAGAGGAACTTGAAACAGCTTTATTTGTACCATCGCAAAGGTTCTCCTTGACGCCTCATGTGTTCATTCCCTGCAGAAGTTCCCTGACAGACACTTTGGGATGCATTTAAGTAGCGGGCAAGTGTAGAAAGAAATCACTGGTTCGGCTTTTCCAGTCTTTTCAGATTCCCTTAGAACTTTTTTCCTTAAAAAGCACGGATTTCCAGCCTTTTTCATACTAAAGCAGGAGTAAGCAAGGAACAGGAATTCTCTTCTCTCCCAACCATCAAATTTCTTTTATAAGGGTGATTATTGTTTTAGGCCTCCCCCTGCCAGTTTTTTCTTCAAACACCTTGACAATGCCTTTTTCAGTGAGGATTGAGATAGCTTGGTTTATCTTGCTTCCGCTTAACCCTGTCTTCAGGCTTATTTCCCTTTTCGAGCAATATCCTTGCTTGAGAGCCTGAATCAGTATCACGGCTTCCCTTGGAAGTTCTCCTTTTAGCACTGGTTTTTTACGGTTTATTTCAGCAACCTTCTCCATGAAGTTTATGATGCAGCTTGCACATCTAGGTGAATTGAGGTATTCAAGGAAAAATCTTTTCCCTTTAAAGTAGATGTTGATGAAAATGCAGCGGTCTATGAATCCCAGGCTATTTTCAAATTCCTCGCCGTTGAACTGGAAAAAGTTTTGGTTAGGCGCATGGTACTCAGGTTCAAGGGGGCTAAGTTCCTTTAACTGTTTAGGTATGAAGGATTCATCTGACAGGGTTAACTTTAGCCTGACGCCTTTTCTTTTAGCTTTTAAAAGGTAGGGCTTTAATTCTTCAAGTAACCAGACTCGCGCCCCTGAAAGATATATTTCCTTTTTCGCGTTCAGGATGAGGTTGGCGAGTTTATGTAGGGCTTCATCCCGGTCCAGAAATAGTCCGCCTACAATAGTTTTTCTTTTAGTAGAGCAAGAAAGCGTCTTTTTCTCCCATGCATCCTCAATCCACTTCATGTATTCCCTTATTTCATTGTTTGCATCTTCCAAAGCTTTTTTTAGCAATTTCATTATGGGCTTAACGCTTTCAACCCTGAACTTTAAGGGTTTCCCTCCAACCGGGGTTATGAGGTTTAAACTTCTTAGTTTTTTAAGTGAAGAGTAAATTGTTGGTTTTGAAAGGGAGCAGAGCCTCTGTATTTCTGAAACACTTAGTTCATTGCTGTTCAGTATGGCCATGAAAACCTTCATTTCCACTTCACTTAGCCCTGTGCTGCTTCCAATAACCTTACTCATTTTGTGACACCAAGACATTAATGTACAAGAAACTTTAATTATTTTGTCATGAGTGGTTGACTTAGCTTAAGATTAATCTTTTCGTGATGGCTCAAGGGAAATTGGTTAGGTTGATTGTGTTTCAGCCTGTACTTTTTCAATGCCCAGCTTGAAGAGAAATTGGCTTTCCTTTAAGGATTTCCTTAATGGCTCAAATGACTCATTTAGCCATTAACTGACCTGTAAACAATCTAGCATTTGATGTTTCTTCCCTTAGTTGTTATTACAAAGCTGATTTGTTTTGTGACGCCTACAAGAAAGTTTGAAAATAAAGGAACATTACGCCTCCTTTTAACAAAAATAGTGAGAATAACTGATTAGAAGATGAGTTGCTTGGACAGTTCCCCTTCCTTCAAGGAAACAAGGGCTTCTCACAGCTGGAAGGGAGTTGGAGGAGAGAAATGAGGGCTATAAAAAATAGAGGAGTTGTCGGGGAAGGCATGGAAGTATTACCTTTTCTAAGTGCCTTGGCTAAAGACGAAGACGAACTGGCGAGAAGAACAACTGTGTTGGTTTTAGATAAATTTTTAGAGGAGGAGATGGAATTATTTTAAGGAATTATTTTAAGTTCTTCAAGGGATGTCTTAAGTGATAAGAGCTGGTAGGTTACTTTTTGGATAAGGCTGCAATAGTTAATAGGTCTTTAGGGGATTGCATTGCACATCTTGCCTAATGAAACCCGACCCAATGAAAACCATTGAGAAATTTGCTGACAGCGAAATATTTGGCATCTAGCCGGAGGAGAACTTCGGCGTTCGCTGTAAGGAGGCTGGTTAAAATAGGGAAAATAACCTTCAAAGACGCTGTTGCTTGGCTTGAAAGGGAGAGTGAAAAACAAGAAGTGGATTGTCGCTTACGCTTGTAAATTACTAAAAGAGGTTAGGAAGAAGGCTAGGAAGAAGGCTAGGAGGGTTCTAGTGGGGATGAAGAGCAATGAAGAGACGATGGAAATGGTAAAAAAGCATCAAGGGAACGTAAACTACTCCCAGCTCTCGCAGGGAGCTTCCTGC
>JAOZGF010000172.1 GCA_027491845.1 Thermoproteota archaeon
CGCCCTTGCTCTGGCAGGGACCATGCTTAAAACGGTGCATCCAACCCAGTAAAGTAAATCGGAGTCTTTCTTAGAGGCTTCGAAAACCTCCTTCATCAAGGGAGGAGCAGGACCAATCCTTTGATATGGTGTTTTAAACTTGTTCATTACATTTAAAATTTCATAGGTTTCCTGTGGAGCCGCATTACTTTTTACGGCCAATTGCCTTAAGTCTAGTATCATTTCAGGGGGGTTAAGCCCTTCATAGCAAAACTGGCTGCAACGGTAACATTGGCTGCAAAGCCAGGGGTAATGTTTCAAGAATGAATTGTTATGGTATAAATCTAGCTGGAGATGCCTAACAACCTTCCTTATGTTAAAATCTGTGAAGTCAACTGTGGGACATGATGCAGTGCACTTACCGCATTGTAGGCAGTGCCTGATTAATTCCCTATACTTTTCCTTAATCATGCCTTCTCCCTCGTGCTCCTGGTTTTCCGTGGCGAGAAAAGAAACCTACCTGAACATAACCGAGTTATATTATTTCTCTTATCTAATTAATAAATTGTATGGTAAAACTTGAGGCAAAGGAGTGAACAGGCTTAGCCGATGATTCCGTGCAACTAAAATTTTTAAATGTAAAAGGACAACCTTTCTCTGTGTGATTTCCTTTTAAATTAAAAATTTAGCTTTTTTAGGGAGGGGGATGGGACGCCTAACTTCACAACTTTTTTGGACGTTAACATTCATTATTTCCCGGTAAAAACAGCGATTATTTTCCCGCCAACAAACACTAGATACACTTTCACAGAGCTATTTGAAGCTGTCAACAGGCTTGGAAATGGTTTGAAAGAACTTGGAGTTAAGAAGGGAGACAGAGTTTGTATTTACGTTGGTAATAGGCCTGAGACAGTTATCAGTTATCTTGCAGTGTGGCGCATAGGCGCTATAGCTGTACCTGCAAATATAGTCCTGAAAAAAGATGAACTCAAACACATTCTCAATGACTCTGAGGCCAATACCCTGATCACAACAAGGGAAGCCTATGAAAAAGTTGCAGCTGAAGCCTTAAAAGAATCTCCAAGCGTAAAGAACACGATCTTAATCGGTGGAAACGAGGTTTCCTGGGAAAAAATAATGAAGGAGGCTTCTTCAAAACTCAGGGCTGAAAACTGTTCCCTGGATGACTTATGCCACCTGCAATACACTGCAGGAACAACAGGTAAGCCTAAGGGGGCGATGTTAACCCATGGAAACTGGATGGCCGCTGTTGAAACGGAGAGATGGGTTCATAAAATGACTGAAAACGACGTTTACCTTGGGTTTTACCCTCACGCCCATGTGGGCATAAGTTGGGGCCTTGCAGCCCTCAAATACGGTGCAACGTTCATCATTATGGAGAGATTCAACCTAGACGACTACCTAAAATGGACCAAGGAATACGGAGTAACTATTTTGTCAGGGATGCCCCCTGTTCTTTATACCTTGGCGAATAGCCCGCCCGGCACAGAGGAATACCTTAAATCTGTTAGGAGCATAATAACTGGAGGGGCAACGACGCCTCAGGAGGTCTGGGAAAAATTTGTGAAAAGATTTCCACACATACAGGTGGTTAACGCCTATGGCTTATCTGAAACCGTTGTTGTTGGAACAGCTCCAGCTACGCCTGTGGGCTACATGCATCTTTCAAAAGGATACAGGAGCGTGGGCGCACCAGTGGGTTATTGTGAAGTGAAGATCGTTGATGAAAAGGATCCGACAAAAGAATTAGGCCCAAATGAAACGGGCGAAATAGCTCTAAGGGGGCCTGGAGTTGCTAAGGGATATTGGAAGGCTCCTGAGCTCACAAAGAAAACATTTTTACCTGACGGTTGGTTCCTAACGGGTGACATGGGTTACCTTGACGAAGACGGGGTTCTGTTCATCACTGGCAGGAAAAAAGACTTAATAATAATGTCTGGATGGAACATTTACCCTGCAGAGGTAGAAAACGTTTTAATGAAGCACCCGAAAATAGCTGATGCCGCCGTCTTCGCCAGATACGATGAGAGAAGGGGTGAAATCCCTGCAGCAGCGATAAAGTTAAAGCCTGGAGAAAAAGCAACAGAGGAAGAAATAATATCTTTCTGCAGGGAAAGACTTGCAGGTTACAAGGTTCCGCGATACATCGTCTTTGTTGAGTCGCTTCCAAGGGTCGGCGGATGGAAGATAATGAGGAGGGTTCTACGTGAAATGTACGGAGGATTCCCAAAAGAAAAGTGAAGGAGCAAACTTCACCCTTTCCTTTTTATTAACTTACTGAAAACCTTTTCCTTTATTGGTTTGGCAACGCCTTGGGGTAGAAATAACACGATAACCGTCAATATTAACCCATATATTATCATTTTTATGGTTGCGTAGCCTCCCCCCATCGTCATAATCAGGGTTTCCGTAACAGGCGTTAGAATAAATGATCCAAGTATTGGTTCAATTATTCCTGGCCCTCCGAAAACTGTTATAATGATGGGATCGCAGCTTCTCCACACGCTAAAAGCTGAATGAGGGTCAATGAACCGTGTATACTGAACGTAGAAAGTTCCCAAGAGACTGGTGAAAAAAGAACTTATGGCTGCGGCAATTAATTTGTATTTAAACACGTTAACTCCAACAGAACTAGCT
>JAOZGF010000185.1 GCA_027491845.1 Thermoproteota archaeon
TCACTGACTCCTGCAGGAACTATATCTATTACCCCATCGAAGAAACCTTGAGCTATTAATTCCTCCATCGCCCTGTCACCTACTCCTTGTGCGTGGAAAGCTATGTGGCTGAATCCCCCTTCTTCGAGCATTTTTTTCAGAAGGGAGGCACATTTTTCCGCAAAACCAAATTCCGTTACTGCAATTATCGGTTTTTCAGTTTTTTTAACTGCTTCAATAGGGACTGTCTTAACAGCTTCAACAGAGCCGCTGACCGCTCCAGCACCTCTTTCAAGGACATTCTTTATAAACGGATTCAGTCCAGCTATGTCCAAAACGGAGTTAATAAGGGTTATGTCGTTTGTCCCAATATACTTAGCCGCATATGCAGGCATTCCAGCAGTGCTGGAGATCATCACCTTTGGAACGCCGTAAGGAAGGGCTCTCATAATGGTCGTCCCCGTCACCGTAGCTGTATGCCCCCCTAGAGCCACGATTCCTTTCAGAACGCCTTTTTCATGTAATTCTTTTACTTTTACAATAGCTCCCTTAACCATTAAATTGCTGGCATCCAGCCTTTTCCCCTCATCCGCAAGTTTCCTTACATCTTCAATTTTAACCCCTGCTGCCTCGGCCAGTTCCTCAGGCGTAATATCCCCCTTGACTTTTAGGCTCCTGCCCATGCTTAAATCCATCAACAGCACTTTATGCCCTCTCTCCTCTATAAGTTTTTTAAGGTAAAAAATTTCATCGGATTTTGTGTCAAGCGTCCCTACAATAACTATACTCACATAAATCACTCTCCAAAGGCTTTTTCTCTTTCTAAAATCCTTAACTTATATCTCTGCACCTTACCCGTGGCAGTTAACGGTAATTCATCAACAAATACGAATTTTTTAGGGATCATATATCCTTTTAAGCCCTCCTTTCTGAGAAAACCTCTTAACTCAACTTCCAGCTCACTTGAGGGAGCGTATTCCTTCCTGAGGACTATGTATGCAGCAACTACCTCTAGTTTCTCTTCATCAAAGCCTTGCACTACAGCGCAACTGCCTACGGCAGGGTGTTTAAGCAAAGCCGCCTCTACCTCTGCAGGAGACACCCATAACCCCATTGTTTTGATTAAATCATCTGCTCTCCCCACATACTTGTAAGCGCCTTCACTGTCCCTAATGAACATATCGCCTGTATCATACCATTCTCCTATGAAAGTTTTCTTTGTTTTATCATGTTTTTCCCAGTAAAAAGCCGCAATTGATTCTCCTTTAATTAAGAGGCGTCCTGCCTCACCAACCTGAACTTCCCTCCCTTTTTCATCCACTAATTTTGCCTCATAACCTGGAGCTACGACGCCTGTGTACCCTGGTTTTACATGGTTCATTCTCCACCCTATAAACGCGAACTGAACCTCGGTAGAACCTATATGCTCAATTATCTCAACACCAAACCTTTCTTTAAATTTTCTCCATATCTCAGCTGGCAATGGTTCTCCCCCACTCACACCGCACTTCAAGGAACTGACGTCATATTTTCTCTGGGTTTCAAGACTTAGCAATCTATTGTAGAAAGCAGGGACAGTAAACAGCATTGTGGGTCTGTATTTTTCTATTATGTTTAAAGTCCTCTCTGGATCTGGTGGGGAAGGGTCAAGAATGCAACTGCCTCCCACGTACATGGGGCCGAATAGACTCCCTGATAAGCCGTAGGCGAAAAACATTTTGCTAACAGAGTAAACCACATCTGCTTCATTTAAGCCTAGACACTTCTTATAATATCCTTCAACGCAATATATGGGGTCGTGCTGGAGATGAACAACCCCTTTAGGTCTCCCCGTGGTACCTGAACTATAAAGCCAGTAACCCATTGAGTCCCTCTTCAGTTTAACAGGTTCAAGCTTTAATGAAGAGTCTTTAATCATTTCGTTGAATGAAACAGTTCCTTTGATTTCTTTCTCTCCCCCCACAATGATTACGTGCCTTGTGAAAAAAGCCTTATCTCTTATCTTCAATATTTTTTCTGCATACATTTCGTGAACCAGTACGGCCTTAGAACGTGAGTCGTTTAAGAAGTAAAGATAGTCTTGAGGGGTAAGATACGTGTTTACGGGTATTGGTATTGCCCCTATCTTTATTATTCCGCAGAAACTAGTAATGAACTCAGGAATGTCAGGTAAAACGATTAGCACCCTGTTATCTATGTCAACCCCAAGGTTCCTCAAACCATTGCCGATGAGGTTAGATTGATCCATAAGCTTTTTGAACGTAAACTCTCCAGGAGGAATGGATTCGTTCCCTACGCATTTAACAGCTATTTTTTCTCCCTTTCCCTCCTTAACCCTGTAATCTATCAATATCTCAGCTAAATTAAATTCATGGTGCAGTTTAACCTCAACATGTTCCCATTTATCCACAACCATTTCTTTCCCCTCTCCTAATAAATTTCAAAAACTCGGCCTTCATTAAGCGAATAAATTAAAAAAAATAAAAGAATTTGTTAGACTCCTTTATCAGGAGGGGGTGTTCCGGGTGGAGGAGGCAACGTTAGTGGCGCTCGAAGCCAAAAAGCATTATGAGCTATTAATGCCGGGGCTAGTACGCATAAATTGAAGTAAATCGTTAAGAGATTTACGTCAAGGATACTAACAGGGGGGCCTGCGGCCGCGGCACCCCCAGCAACCCGTGAAAGAAAAAAAATTAAGAATAATATACA
>JAOZGF010000218.1 GCA_027491845.1 Thermoproteota archaeon
CTTGATGAGCTCCTAAGCAAGTTCGAGGAGATAGAGTTTGAAGACGTAGAAATAACAGGTAAAACAATCGAACTACTGATCCAACCTTTTTTGCAAGCGGCTAAGGCAGCTGTAACGAGGCCTGTTATTGCAAAACCAAAAGAAATCATAAAACAAGAATTCACGCCTCCAGTAATGGATTATCCAGGGAAGATTTTAGAGGTGAAATTTGGGGCAACCAGGTCCGAAGGAGGAACAAGGGATTACTCTGTTGTGATAGGTGGAGAAACCACTCCTTCCTTTTACCTGTTCGAGAGACCTACACCGCACAAGCCTGTGATTGCAGCCGATGTCTTTGACATGAGGATTCCTCTCGCAAAAGCGGTTAGAACACACTTAGAGGAAGTGTTGGATGATCCTGTTGCCTGGGCTAAGCTTTACGTGGACAAGTACGGAGTTGACTTGGTGACGATAGAGCTAATAAGCACGGATCCTGCCTTGAAGGACACGTCACCGAGAGAATCAGCCAGGCTTGTTGAGGAAATCCTTCAACAAGTAAAGGCTCCCTTGATAATAGGTGGATCTGGTGCACCTGAAAAAGACGGAGAAGTTCTTCCGAAAGTGGCTGAAGTTGCTGAGGGAGAAAGGGTGATGCTTAGCTCAGCAACACTGGACATGTATAAACCTGTTGGTGAGGCAGCGAAGAAATATGGTCACATTGTTCTGGCTTGGACTTCGTTAGACATAAATCAACAAAAAGAATTAAACAGAAAACTAATGGAATACGTTAAGCCTGACCAAATAGTTATAGATCCAACGACAGCTGCCCTTGGATACGGGATAGAGTATGCCTTCACAATAATGGAAAGAATGCGCTTAGCTGGCTTAATGGGAGACACAGAACTTCAAATGCCAATATCCTCAGGAACAGTCAACGCATGGGCTGCACGAGAAGCTTGGAAGAAAGACCCAAAACTAGGCCCCCCTGAACTAAGGGGGCCTCTCTGGGAGGCATTGACAGCGCTAACTTTACTCTTAGCAGGCTGCGACCTCTTCATAATGATGCATCCTGCAGCGATAAAAACAATGCAAACCATAATTAACTCACTAACGACAGAAGAAAAAGCAACAGCGGAAGATTTCCCTTCCTGGGTTGAAATGAAATTGGAGGAGTAAAAATGTCCAAGAAAGTTGGGCCCCTGGACATATACGAACTACTTCCCAAAACCAATTGCGGTAAGTGTGGAGAGTCAAACTGTATGGCTTTCGCAACGAAACTTGCAGAAAGAAACGCGGTTTTGGAAGACTGCACACCACTTCTTGAGGAGAAAAAATACGAAAAAAACCTGGAAAAACTGAGGGAAATGCTTCGGCCACCTGTCAGGGAGGTTAAGTTCGGTTCAGGAGAACACATGGCTAAGGCAGGTGGAAAACTTGTCTTGTACAGGCATGAATTAAGGTACAGCAATCCAACAATCATTGCCATAGACGTAACCGACGAAATGCCTGGGGAAAGATTAAAAGAAAGGATAAAACAAATTGAAGAATTCTCTTACACATATATTGGTATGGATCTTAAATTAGATGCTATAGCTGTTAGATCCACATCAAATGACCCGTCCAAGTTCTCTGAAGCCCTTAAGATAATTACTGAGACAACAACATTGCCGCTTATACTGTGCACGTTGAACCCGAAAGTAATGGAAAAGGGCTTAGCTGCAACGGAGGGAAGAAGGCCTCTCATGTATTCAGCGACACTGGAAAACTGGAGGGAAATGAGTGAATTAGCTGTTTCATATGATTGCCCGTTAACAGCAAGTTCATTTAATGATTTAACAGCTATTAAATCGCTTGCAAAGACTCTTTCAGAGTTCGGCGTTAAAGAAATCGTTCTTGACCCAGGTTCAACCTATGAGAAGGGCTATAAAGAAACTATAAATAACTTCACGATGTTAAGGAGGGCCTCATGTAAATTTGACGATGAAGTAATAGGTTACCCCTTACTTGGGACACCTATCTCCGTGTGGAGTGAATACGATGGAACGCCTACGGAAATAGTGAAATGGAAAGAAGCCTGCCTAGCTACGTCACTACTCTTAAGATATGCAGACATCTTGATAATGCATAGCTTGGATCCTTGGGTGATGCTTCCAATAATAATCTTGAGAGAAAACATTTACACGGATCCTGTCAAGCCTGTTAGCGTTGAAGCAGGACTAAAAGAGTTCGGCAAACCCACTGAGGAATCGCCTGTAATGATGACCACAAATTTCGCCTTAACATATTACACTGTAGCGGGAGACATTGAGTCTGCAAGGATAGACACTCACTTGTTGGTTGTGGACACAGAAGGGTTAAGTGTTCAGTCCGCTGTAGCTGGAAGA
>JAOZGF010000227.1 GCA_027491845.1 Thermoproteota archaeon
ATGGAATGTCAGCGAGACAACCTTGAACCTAAGTCCTCCACGAACTGGTTTCTCAACCCTGTACCTCAGGGCAAAACAGGACGCGATCCCTGGAGCGTACACTTTTCGGGTAAAGGGAACCTGTGAGGAACTGACGAACCTTTCCTAACCCTTACGGATCGCGGCGATGTATGGACGAAAAGACCCTGACGTCAAGTTGGACATTGACCCTGGGCAAGTGGAGGTTGAGCAAGACGGGAAAGCTACTGTAAAGATTAACTTCAAGTTTTACGGTTCCTTCAATGACCCTGTAAAGTTAAGTGTTTCGGGTTTACCTGAGGACGTGAACTACTCTTTTGCAAGCCCATCACCCCAAGAATCAATTCTAACCTTAACAGCAGGGAAAAGGATAGGGATATTTAACGTAATTGTTTCAGGTTCAAGTGGGGCTATAACAAGGCATGCCTCATTCTTGTTGAAGATTAAACCGAAAACAACCATAAGAAGCTGTGAAACAGACTGTTCATCCATCGATAATGAGCAAAACACCTCCCTGAACTATCAAGCACCTTCAAAGCCAAATGAAACAATGTCAGGGCCTGAATCCGAAATAGCCGGGTGCGATAGCTCACCAAAAATTGAAGAAGGTGGGGGAAACATTGGCGGAAAAGAGACAGGGTTTCAAACAATGCAACAACTCATTTCGTCGGCGACAGGTGCCCTGTTGATTTGTGCATTGGCTCTAACCCCCATGGCTGGATATGCAACAATTAAGATTGCCGAGAAAAAAAGAGAAAAAAGTGAAAGGAAAGAAAAAAGGTTGGATAATAGTGTTTGGGACTCATTGATAATTGAAGGCTGCAAAACAGTTTACTTGGACTCTTCAGGAAGTGTTTCAGCCAAGGACTTGGACCTTTCAGGGAAAGGAAAAATTTACTTTAAAAAGCTTTCAAGGGGGCTGTGGACTATTAGGCCTGTGAATGCTGAGGCGAAACTTAACGGTTTACCGTTGAAAACAGGTAAACCGAGGCTCGTCCTGAACGGGGACATTGTGGAGGTCTGGGGAGGTACTCTCAGGCTGTGGCTACCGGATTAATTCTTTAAAGACTAAGGCTTCCTTATCCCATTAACTCCTCCATTTTTCCTTGTTATCTCAAAACCTTGTTTGTGTTGTTTAACTGTGAAAAGAAGAATTTCCACTGCATCACCTATTATTTCAAGGAGGCCCGTTCCCCAACACACCAACTACAGCCTTCTCAATTGTTTGCAACAGGAACCTCAACCCTGAACCCATGAAGTTTATTTCTATTTCATCATTCCATCTGGGTGGATTCCTCCTCTTCTAAAACGATTTAAAAGAAGAACAAATTTGCATTGCACCATTCACTTTTGATATTTTCCTATTAGTTATCACGTGCAGCCAGTTCATATTTGTAGAAAAGTTCCTGGAAATCCTGTCGCCTGAATGGCTGATTCCCCTCTTAAGTAATACATGCTGTCCTTAAAAGAACTTTGAAAATGTTTTCCCCTTCACTTCATCCTTCTCCCTTGAAAAGCTCCTTCAACACCTTAAAATAAGGATGGAATGTGTTGATTCAACGGTTTTCAGGTTGGAATTGCAGGAAACAATGTCTCTCATTTGGTTGAATGTGAAGAGTTAAGGGAAACAGCAGGCCTCTCTAGCTAACTTATTGAGGCTAAACCTCCTTTTTAAGGAAGAGAGATTTTAAGAAGGCTATTTTCGAGGCAGGATCCACGGGTTCCTCGGGAAACGTTTTTGTCACCCTTCGGAAAAATAAAAATAGTTTGTCGTTAAAACCCATAAAGCGAATTAAAACTCTTACCATTACACGTCGTGAAAACGTTGTTAACCCTGCAGGGCACTTATCTCTGTCTTCACTCTCCACTAACCACGGAAACCCCGTTTACATTTTTAATCCTTATTTGGTTCGTTTTTTCTTCTTCACCGTAGCCGTGGTGAGTTACAAGTATTATTTGATCTATCTCTTTAGCGGTTTTAGCGATGTAATCAAGCAAGGTGGGAATGTTTTCCTCGTCAACCCCGTCCGTCGGTTCGTCAAGGATTAAAAGGTAAGGAATACGCAGGGACTTAAGCAAGGCCAACAGTTCAGCGATTGCAAAAAGGCTTTCATGGCCTCCGCCACATCTCCAGGCAGGGATAAAACTGTTTTTTCCTCGGGGCTGAACCATCAACTGATAATTCTCCCTGTTTACCATGCAAGAAGAATAGTTTTGTTGGTCGGTTAACCTGAGAAAGTATTGGTAGGTTAGATATCCAAGTTGCTTAAGCAGGTTCTCCCTTAACTGGATCTCGTAGTCTGTATAGCGTTGCATTAACTTTCCAACCACCTTGATTTTCTCTTTGTACTCCATTATTTCAGTTAATTCCCGCCTCAATTCATCTAATTGTTTTGAGGCGGCCTCTATTTCCCTTTCAAGCTTCTTCCTCCTACTTTCCTTCTCTTTCAGCAAGGAATTCTTTGAGAAAAGGGAAGGAAGTACTTTCTCGTTAAGCTTAACTTTGATTTCACCGTGTTTTCGTTGAACTGCTTCAAAAACATCATCTAAAGAGTTGAAATCTTTTTTTAATAGGAACTTAGCCTGCTGAATAACTTCTTTTGAGCTTGAACAAATTTCTCCATAAATTTTTTCGGATTCCTCCTTTAACTCAGCGATTTTTTGCTTCAACATCCCTATTTGCCCAACCCTTAAAGCCAGGTTGGTTGCCTTCCTACTTAAATCATTGATCTCTTCCCTAATCCCTTCAAGCAGCTTCTCTTTTTCTGCCCTGTCAGCCTCCAGTTCCCGGGCCTCCAGGTCTAGTGCATTCTTCCGAGCCCTGTATTCCTCAATTTCCCTTTCAAGCCTTTCATAATTTATTTCTTGGCCGCACTTGGGACATCTCACCATTTTTTTCTGTTTAAGCTCTAAATATTCCTTTAGAAAGTGAACGTAACGGTTTCTATTCGACATCACCCCGGTCATTTTATTGTTTATCTCTTTAATCCTACCTGTTAATTCTTTTTCAATGTTAAGCAGTTTCTCCCTTTTTTCCTCCAGCTTCTTCTTGAGTTCCTCAGGTTTTTCGCCTACTTCCTCAGTTATCCTCTCAACTTCTTTCGAGAAGTTTTCTTCTTCACTTCTAAGTTTCTCGTAGTTTGAACGTTTTTCTTTGAGTTGACTTAGTCTTTCCATTAGTTTTTCAAGTAAATTAAGCCTTTCCTTAAGTTTCTCCATTAATTTTTCTAGTTGGGATGCTTCCTCCTTGATCACATTGATTTCATGGTTTAATTCTTTTAGTTCTCTGGTTTTCTCATTCAATCTTTCTTTTTTCTCTTGATAAAGTGCCTTTAATGACTCGTATCTCCCCTTGTCTAACCCTATTTCGCTTTCCAGTCTTTTCCTAACTTCTTTCAGTTCCTCCTTTATTTCATGTGCAACGTTTAGTCCCAGTATTATGTCCATCTTGTTCTTATCAGGTTTAAGGATGCTTGAGAACTCTTTTTGCTTTGCATAGACAACGTTGAAGAACCTGTTTCTCCCTATGCCAAGTAAGCTCTTTATTTTCTCCCTTACTTCCTCATCCCTTGTCATTACTCCTTCCTCTCCCTCAACCTCCATTAACAACTTTGTTGTCCTGTAGTTTCCATCCTTGTCGAGTTCTCCTTGCCTCATCACCAGCACCAGCTGGTTTGTAATGGGGCTTCTGAACCTTAGCTTAACTAAGAGCTTTCCTCCGTGTAGGGAGACAAGGTCTCTCTTGTTTACTCCTGGAACCTCCCCGTAAAGCCCGAAGATAAGCGCCTCTAGGACCGTTGTTTTCCCGGCAGTGTTCCTTCCCGATATCCTGTTAAGCCCCTTCCTAAACCTTATTTTTTGGGGTGGATAACTGAATGACTTGAAGTTCGCTATTATCAATTCCTCAATCAAGTTTTTTTCCTTCCAAAAATTTTTTGTTCCTCAAAATTTTAAGCCATTCCTCAACGAATTCGTGTCTCAGGCTCTTTCTAAGCAGGCCTGTCTGTGGACTGGCGAATTCATCCAGTGCATCCTCAATTTTTGTATGCATGGATTCTATTTCATCCACTATTGTTTCGAAGCCCTTAAAGAATTCCCTGACATTTATTCTTCCACTCTCCAGCTTAACCTCCAATGGGGGGAGCTCTAAGTTGAGTGAGTCAACTTCAACGTGAAGCAACTTTTTACATTGACTTTTCAGCTCCATCACCCTGTTCAGGTTAATGTCCATTGGCAGGCCTTCAGACAACTTACCCTTCAAAACGATTCTTAGGTATCCTTTCTTGCCTCTCCTCTCCAATTCCTCTATGAAGTCCTTGACAACCCGTAGAGTTTGACTTGCAAACCAGTCAGGGGGTTTCGCAGGGAGGCCTTTGATTTCGGTTTTCTTTATGTAGTGTCTTGGCTCCACAGGAACCCACTTAAACAATGGATCGCTGTTTTCGATTTCCACAATGTAGAGGCCTTTTTCAAGGCTCTCACCTACGTCGTAGACTTCAAGGGAGCCAGGCATAAGCAGCCACTTTTTCTCGCCAATTTTCTTTGGATGAAGCCTTTCATGGTAATGTCCTGCGAATACAAGGTTTACGTCTGCTTTTTCAAGGTCATGTAGGTCTAGGCATGGGCTGTTAGGCGGTACTTCATGGTAGCCCTCCACGAAAGCATGGAGAAGGACAACCTTCAATTTTTCATGGCCTCCATGCTTCCTAAGCAATGGAAGCAATCTTTCCCTGTACGCCCTACCTATTTGGTCATAGTATCCCAGGCCGAAGACACATATTTCCCTGTTGCAGAAAAAAGGCTGGGAACCAGCTTCATCCCCTATAACAACAAGGTAATTTGCAAGGGGGTGCTTAAGGTAGTTCAACGTGTCAGAAAGAGGCCTGCCGTCATGGTTCCCCCTGATCAAAAAAATCTTTATTTCCTTGCCGTACCTGCGCCTGTGTTCCCTAGCTATTCTGTAGAGTTCTTCGTGGACGAATGGTATTAAGTGGGGGCGAAGCGTTTTCCTTTCAAACAAGTCTCCAACTATGAAGACATAGTCAACGTTTTCGCCAATTATCTTGTCATTGGCTTCACTGAAGGTCTCGCAGAATGCTTTCTCCCTTTCTAGGCCTATTATGAAGGGCATCCTCCTGCCAATATGTATGTCCCCGTATACCGCCAGCTTCAACCCAATCAACTAGTGAAGACTAAATTCTCCCTCTAGTTTAACTAGATCCATTTCTTCCCTTGCTTCCTCAAGCAACCTGTGTATGTCAGGGGTTCTTCCCCCGTGATCGGTTTCTCTCCCGCCGGTTTTAATCATGACAGGTGCAGGGACGAAGGGGCCAAGTAACACGGCCTCACCCTGGTTTAGGGCGGGGAGATCGTCCAGTAAATCCTCTGAAAACGATTCGCTCGCCGCCTTAATGGTTAATTGGTCCTCCCTGTTCACCATGCGTAGGATTATGTAGTTAGAGCAATTGGCAAGGATGTCCTGGTCAATTTTCCTAGGCCTCTGACTTATAATGACAAGGAACACCCCGAACTTAGATCCTTCAGAAGATATTTTAGAGATTATTTCCCTTGAAAACCTTCCTCCACCTTTTTCAGGTGGAGCTGCAAACCTGTGTGCCTCCTCAACAAAAATGAAGACAGGGTACTTAGCCCAGTTTTCCCTCTTGAACTTTGCGTCAAATATTTTTCTGAGAACCAAGCCAACGAACACGTCCTGTGTTTCACCGTCCAAGCCGCTTAAGAGGAGTATGGATGCATGCATTGGCTTAAAGAACTCCTTGATTGGCGTTGTAAATTCGCTGAAAATATTCTTTTCACTTAATTCTTCAAGCCTTAACAATACCTTACTTATCCTTTTCCTCTCTTCTGAACCAATTGATTCCTCCTCCATTTTTGCCGTGAACAAGTCAATAACGTCTTCAAGGCTGAATTCCCTGTTTTTTTCCCTGGCTTCCTTCAACACCCTCCTCAAAAGTATTTTTTGCAATGAACCCGTTATTTTCGCAAGTTGACATAGTTCGGAAAAGCCGATCTCTGAAACACTAAACTTGAAAGGCTTTGTAACCAGGGGAGAACTTATTTTTTCAGCCCCAGGCGCAACGTAAACCGTTATTTTGTCCTTGAAAAATTCGTTCAGCCCTCCATCAGGCCTCCTGTACATGTTTATGTAGTCTCCATGCGCGTCCACCACGACAACTGTAGCCCCTTTTTTCAGGAGTTCCTCAATGATTTTACCTGCAACATATGATTTGCCGTACCGCGTCATGGCGAGTATGGCTGTGTGCCTGTGAAGTTCTTTGCCTGAGACAGGTATAACGATGTTTGGCCTGTGCAGGAGATACCCTATTGGAAGCGGGACGTCTTCCTCGGCTATGTCAAAAAAACTTTTAACCAGTTGATCTTCAGCCCTATACACAGGGGTTCCGGGAAGAGGCGGACTTCTAGGGTGTAGAATTTCTTTTTTACCGTTTAAATCCTGCAGGAAACCAATTATCTTTGCAACGGCAATTATCTGTAAGAGGTCTTGCTGAAAACCTAGTTGTTCTTGTTTCCAAGCTGCGGATGGAGATATTTTTTCATCATAGAACGGATGCCTTGAAATCACTTGCTTGACCTGGGCTAAAACATCAACAACCTCTTTCCTCTTACCCTCGTTAAACACTATTTGCTCTTCAACTTTAACTTGAACGTACTCATAGTTTGAAGGCCTTATTTCAGGGTTAGTTATGTTGAACTCGAAGAAGTTAGGGTTCGACTGCCCTATAACAAACCCATATGCGTCCTTCATCAGGTTCCTTCCCTTAGGTCGTCTACGGTAGATTTCAACTCAACACCAACTTTCTTTAATGCACTAACTATAAATGGCTCATAACATAACTTATAAAGGCTGCGGTTGAACCTTGCAACCTTATCTGCCTGTCTAAGCGGGACATTATACTCGACAGGGTTAGAAAACCACTGGTTCAAACAACCGAAAACACCTTCCAGTTTCCCGGTAAACTCCACGTCAAGCTCGGATACAAACACGTTTTGGCTTAAGTCAACCGAGGGAAAAGCGATTCCAAGGTGGCTTCCCAGGAAGTCGACCCTGAAAACCCTCTCCCCACGGCAGGGCAACCAGTAACTCATGAGAACCGGCGGGAGGCCCAGGTAATCCTTAAGGGACCTTATTACATCCCTCCTTTCCTCCCCGTCAACCACGCTTGAAACCATGTTGAAAAGGTTGTCAGGTGTTTTTAGACGGCTGAAATATATTGGTGATGCAAGGACAATGGGGGTTGAAAACCCTGGCGAAACAACAGATTCTGTTATTAGTTCACTGTCGCAAACAGGTTCAACCCAGCTTCCAAAGTATTCCTTAAACCTAACTTTCTCCTCAGGCTTTAGAAGTCTCAATTTTTCCCTTAAAGAGTAAGGTGAATTGGATGCCCTCACAATTGAAACAAGGTTTT
>JAOZGF010000252.1 GCA_027491845.1 Thermoproteota archaeon
TTTTGCTTGAAAACTTTGCTATTTCGTTAAGAACAATCTTATTGTGTTCGAAATCTGTCGTAAACAGGTCCCCATGTTCTTTAACCAATTTAAAAGCTGTTTTTTTGATCTTCCTTGTTCTCACGCTTCCCATGACATATCCCTCATCCATACTCTCTTCTTTTTAATAATCATTAAAAATGTTTTCCTCCCCACAATAAAAATTGGCAAAGCCTAAAAAAGGAGTTGCAGGAAACACATGGAAACCGGGAAGAAAAACGAGAACATCAAGAATTTGGGAGTTATTATTACTAATTGTCCATCCTGCGGTTATAGGTCTCTTAACGTAAGTTTTCTGGAGTACGAGGCTGGATTGGCTGGAAGCATTCTCATTAACACTTTGATCTGTGAAACTTGTGGTTACAAGGATTCTTCAATTTTTTCCCTAAAAGAAGGAAAAACTAAACGTAAAAAAATCATTGTGAAAGGAATAGAGGACTTGAAAACAAAGGTCTTTAGATCAGAAACCACAACCATTAAAATACCTGAGTTGGGGGTGGAAATAACCCCTGGATCAAAAGCAAACAGTTACATAACGAACATAGAAGGCATTTTAAACAGGGTTGAAGACGCACTGCAAAAACTTGTCACATTAGATGAAGGGAAAAGGAAAGAAGTTGAGGAAAAACTAAATGAAATCAAAAAAATTAAAAACGGCGATAAAGAGATATCAGTGATAATTGAAGATCCTGAAGGAAAAAGCTTTTTTATACCTACATGGAAAAATTAAGGCTAACAACTCATGAAGGTGAAGTGAAATGTCTAGAAGAAAAAGGAAAGAAAGAACTTACATGCCTGCTTCAACAGCCGGGTTATTGAGCTTTTACCAAGAGGAAATAAAGGGTTTCAAGGTAAAACCAATGGTGATTATAGCGGGAATAATTGGAGTAATTGTTATAGAGATCATTGTAAGACTTATACTCTAAAAAGAAGAAACGTCTGAAGATGCCTTGCCTCAGGTTTCTGTTCCACAATCCTTAAGGGTTTTCGAAAAAGAAACTTTCTAGACTGGCTTGAACGCCTAACTGGGTTTCTTCAGGCTCAATTCTCTTTTTCTCTTTCCTTCCAACTTCATCAGGGAACAATATTGCCAGTTCTTCCTTAAGAAGAGAAATTCTTTGAGAAAGATAGGAAGGAACCGTATAATCACTTGATAGCTCTGTTAATAAGTTCACATACTTAACAACACTTGCCTTGTGAACCGTTAGAATTAGGCTTGCCCCGCATTCACATTTACCTGACAACGGAATCCTCCTATATTTCTTGTTACACTTGGCACACCTAAATTTCTGGCTTAAATAAGCCCTTAAGTTTCCCATAACGTCCTTTATAAAGTGCTTATTAATCAGTAATTCAGCCTGCCTAGCTTCGTCTACCGCCGCAATCTTTTTAGCTAAATTAAGTTGCTCTACAACTTTCTCAGCCATTGAACTAATGTTTTTGTAGGTGGACTTCAAGACCCCCTCCGAAATAGAGTTTGTCTTGTGCTGAACCCCTATTGACGGTATTGTAGGGCTTTTTAAGTATTTTTCCACGGTTTCAACAATTCCATCATTCAAGAAGTCCTTTGGATCAGGAGACTCCTGTGTTTTCTCGTAAAACTCTAATGGGAAAAAGTTATTTGTTTCCATGTTGTAGGCTTCATCATCCACATTGTCAATGCTTATTCTCGACACGAGCAAAAGAGGTATGTCTTCCAGACCTCCTGTTTTTTCAGGGACATAGTTCCTAGAAAAATTAAGTAGAATGTCTAGAGCAAGTGAAAGTGAATCTTCATCTCCATCGCAATTTCTCCTTTTTGCTGCATGGTAAAAGGGATGGGCATACTGCACATTCGCATCAGTGAAACCTATAATCCTCCCTAGAACAGCAACGAAAGTGTGGGGAGATATTCCCATGACCAAATGGCCCACTAGCTCTTCTATCCGTTTAACGTTATAGTAAGGGTTTAAGCCATAGCCTTTCACCAATAATTCATCTATGAAATTTGCAACCCTAATAAAATACCTTGCACAGCTTTTAGGGATTATGACGTCTTGAACTTTTAATTCGCAAACCTGCTCTTCATTTGTTAACGGGTTACCTAAATAATCACGGTCGTAACCTAGCTCTCTAGCTTTTTCAACTGTTAAACCAATTTCTTTCGGTTTGAAATGTGTTAAAGGGGCGTCCACAGCATCAAACCTCGCTGTTCCATCCTTAAAAACATAAACTTCATTGTTTGCCCTTAAGATGCCCTTAAGCAAGTTTTCCGGAACCCTTGTTTTATTCATCAGCTTCTTAACCCCTTTAACAAGCATTTTTCTTTCTCTCAAGGTAACATCATGTTTTTCCATTAACTTGTCCAAATACCTCTTCGTGTTAAACACGTACTTCTTGAAATATTTAGTCTCTGACCTACATTTTGGACAAGTTTTGCTTTCTACAGCCGTTTCACAGTTTTCACAATACCTTACAAGTTTTGTTTTGCCTCCACAACGCTCACAAGTGAAGGAAAAGGTTATTGTCCCACATTCACTACATTTTCTAGTGTTTAACTCAACCTCGACCCATTCCTCCTTACATGTTTCCAAGATGTTTCTTGTTGGGCCGCCGTATCCTTCAACAGGAAACAAACAATGGACAGGGGGCCTTAACTTTCTTTCTTTTGCTTTTTCAGGCCTACCTACCCTGGCTCCGATGAAGACTGGGGATTTGTCCTTTGTTTTAACACGCAATCTTTCGTTTAAATATTCTAGCGCAGTTTTCTTTTCTAATTTCCCTGCTTCCCCTTTACTTTCTTTAAAGGAAGAAAATATGTATTTGAGAACATATGCGTGATCAGGAGGAAACTCTATGAAATTTCCATCTAATTTATGCGGAATAGCTAGTTTCTCAAGAAGCTCCTTAGTTTTCTCATTATAAACAATTTTTCCTGAATCCAAGAAGTTGTTTTTAAGTAAAAAAAGGTCATTACATGAAACATGGTTCCACAAATAAGTATACTTGGGGTGAAGAGGAACACCCAGCAACAAAGAAATATTAACTGCCTCCTCACCACTAATTTTCTTTTGGGAAAGGTCTTGCAGAACAACTGAACTATTTTTATCTCCACTCAGAAAAAGGTTTAAAAGCTACTTCAACATGTTGCTTTTAGTTC
>JAOZGF010000077.1 GCA_027491845.1 Thermoproteota archaeon
ACCATCAGCCCTAAGCTTTCTAATTCCATCTATGCACCTAGCAGGGGTTATGCCGCCCTTTAAGGCTCTTTCACAGGCAGCCTGAAAGGTGGCTCCGTCAGCTATGGGGTCAGAAAAGGGGATTCCAAATTCTATTATGTCGGCGCCATTTTCAGCCAACGTTTTAATTAATTCCATTGAGAACTCCTCTTGGGGGTCTCCATAATAAATGTGGGCTATGTGGGATCCTTCTCTTCGCTCTCTCAGCTCTTGGAACTTCTTTTCAAGATCCATAGAAATACCTCAAGATGGTTTCTATATCCTTGTCTCCTCGTCCAGAATAGTTTATAATAACTATCTCATCTTTGCTGAACTCTTCTTTATGGTTTAGAACGTAAGCTATTGCATGAGCTGTCTCCAAAGCGGGAATTAGGCCTTCAGTTCTGCCCATAACCTTCACAGCCTCAAAAATCTCATGGTCAAAGACGTAACAAGGCTTCACCCTTCCAGTTTCGCAAAGATAGGATATTTCAGGTCCCCTTCCTGGATAGTTTAAGCCTGCAGCCCGAGTTCTGGAAGGCCTAATTTGACCATGCTCGTCTTGCATGATCTGCATCAGGCTTCCATGAAGCACTCCTGGCTTGCCAAGCTGGAAGGCGGCGGCACTGTTGTCCGCTTCTAAACTTTCTCCACCTCCTTCAACGAAATAGAGCTTTACATCTTCCTTTTCTATGAAGGGTTTGAAGGCACCTAGGGCGTTACTTCCTCCACTTCCACAAGCCACTATGGCGTCTGGAAGCCTTCCTTCTTTTTCTATTATTTGCTGCCTAATCTCGTTTCCTATCACGCTTTGAAAAGTTGCAACAATTGTGGGGAAGGGGTGAGGGCCCACAGTTGACCCTATAAGGTAGTGTGTTGTCCTTGAACATGTAGCCCATTCTCTTAGGGTTTCAGAGACTGCGTCTTTTAAGACTCCAGTGCCCGTTTTGACAGGCTTTATTTTAGCTCCAAGAAGCTTCATTTTTTTAACATTTGTAGCTTGACGTTGTATGTCCTTTACCCCCATGAAAATCTCTGTTTTTAAGCCGCAAATGTTCCCCGCCATAGCTGTGGCCAATCCATGTTGCCCAGCTGCTGTTTCTGTTATTAAACGCTTTTTTCCCATCTTTTTTGCCAGCAAAGCCTGCCCTAAAGCGTTGTTAAGCTTGTGGGAGCCTCCGCAAAGCAAGTCTTCCCTCTTTAGGTAAACTTTGAAGCCAACAAGTTTGCTGAAGTTTCTCGCGTAATAAAGGGGGGTTGGTCTCCCACCATAATCCCTAAGCAGTCCTTTGAACTCCCCTTGAAACTCTGAAGTCGGGTAAATCCTTTCGAAGGCTTCCTCTAGCTCTATAAGCGCTTGCATGAGAGTCTCACTTACATATTGTCCGCCATATTTTCCGAATCTTCCCTTCTCCATTCAGAAACTCCTCCAATTTTAATGCTTAGTCATCGTTTATGATGAACTCCTTTGCATTTCTTATGAAATCTGCAACTTTTCTTGGGTCTTTCACTCCCGGTTTTGATTCCACACCAGTGGAAACATCCACCGCATAGGGTTTAACTGTTTGAATGGCTTCTTTGACATTTTCTGGAGTTAATCCTCCAGCCAATATCAATGGTTTTGGATGTATAGCTTCTCGTATGCGCTTGCTGATGCCCCAGTCATGGGTCAAACCAGTTCCTCCATATTTTCCGGAAGAGGGTGAATCCAGTAGAACAGCGTCGAAAAACTTTGATTCTTCAACAGCAATGTCAAATGCTGCCGCAGACTTTACAGTTACAGCTCTTACTAAAGGTATATCAGGCAGCTTTTCTCTAAGAGCTGAAATGTTCGAAAGTTTTTCTCCGTGGATTTGGATTATGTCAGGCTTTAAAATTCTATAAAGCTTTAAAACTTCACTTATTCTTTGAGGGACAGTAACCAAAACACTTTTCACAAAAATTGGAACCAACTTGAACAGCTGCTTGGCTTTGTCAAGGTGT
>JAOZGF010000261.1 GCA_027491845.1 Thermoproteota archaeon
ACTCCCTTACTGGAGCGATCACCTTAAGGTTTTTTCCAAGCGTAGTTATGGTGATGTCAAACCTGACTTGGTCGTTTCCCTTTCCAGAGCAACCGTGCGCAACAGCCTCTGCCTTGTTTTCTTTCGCTATTTTAACAGCCCATTTAGCCATTAACGGCCTGGACAAAGCCGTGCTTAAAGGATAAGCATCCTGATAAAGTGCATTTGCCTTTAAAGCCCTAAATACATAGTTTAGGGTGAACTCTTTCTTTGCATCTATTACGTATGCTTTTTTTGCACCTAGCTCCAATGCTTTCCCCTTGACATCACTTAAATCCTTCGTAGGTTGTCCTACATCTAAAGTGACAGTTATGACGTCGCAGTCATAGTTTTCCTGAATCCATTTTAACATGACGCTTGTATCCAGCCCACCTGAAAAGAGTAAAACACATGTGTTTACTTCCTCAGGTTCAGCTTCAAAGGTTGAGGTCTTATTTTTTCTCATCTTCGTCAACCCTCAGAGCCTATCAAGGTTTCAGTTTTCACTATTTCAGGCACCTCTTTCCTTATCTTTGTTATAAGCCTGTCTAGATCCGTTAAAGTATCAACTTCAATTAAGGCAACCAACGTCCAGCTTCCATAGGTTACTAAAACATCCTTTATCCCTTTCATTTTCAACATTTTCTGTTTTGCCTCATGCTCACGACCCATTTCAACTTCTCCGAGAACTACTACCTTAACCATGAACCTTCACCAGGGATTGGGAAGAAGGGACATTGATTTATATTTTACGACTTAAATGTTTCAAAATAAAACTATTTTGCTCTAAACATGTCCCTTGCTAAACCAATTAGAAGTAGGGCAAAGTAAAGGGCAAAGTAAAACATAGAAAGAAGGAAAGGCTAAGGCTTTTAAGTTTTAAGCGGATTTGGATGCAATTCCTGTTTCTTTAAGTATATCCAAAAATTCATTTTCCTTTAAGGAAGCCTTCCTGCCGTTTTCATAGATTTCCTTAACCCTATTAATCACAGTTCTTATTTGTTCTTCTGTTGGAGCTATTCCGGTTAATTCTTCGATTTTATGTTTTATTATTGCTTTACCCGAATGCTTACCTATGGTTAACCTCCTTATGTTCCCAACTAGTTCGGGTGGATAGGGTTCATAGGTCAGCGGGTTATTGAGCACTCCATGCGTATGTATCCCTGATTCATGCGCGAAAGCGTAGTCTCCTACGATGGCCTTATTTGGAGGAACAACGTAACCTGTCGCTTTCCCTATAAGATCCGCTAAGGCCTTAAGTTTCTGGGTTTTCCCCTCATATTTCTTAACGTTGTAGTGCAAGTAAAGGTTCATGATTATTTTTTCTGTTTCAGCATTTCCAGCTCTTTCACCGATCCCTAGGAACGTCGTGCTAACGTAGATCTTGTCCCATATGCCAGAAGCAGCCCTAATAGCTGCCATACTGTTTTCCACAGCGTTACCGAAATCATCGTGTGCATGTATTTCTATGTTCCTAATTTTCGTTTCTCTTTTTATTGCTCTAACCTTTGCAGGTATGCCGATGGGTAAGGGAGCGCTTGGGTCGGATAGGCCTACACCCACGGTGTCACATACCCTGTAACATTCTGCACCTGCCTCGGCGACCGCGTTAATAAACTTCTTTTCGAATTCCCATTGCGCTCTTGTACTGTCTTCACCGTGCACAAAAACCCTTAACCCATGATCCTTTGCAGCATATTCAACCACGTCAATTATCCGGCTTAACAATTCCTCTTCTGACTTTTCAGGCCATTTCGCATTGAAGTGAACATGTGAAACAGGGTGTGAAATCCCTACTTCCTTGAAGTCGCATTGGATTGCGTCGTCAACGTCTTCTTTAACTGCTCTGCACCACCCGGCTATTCTTGCTTTCAAACCCATGTTTTGGATTAGTTTTGCAGCTTTCTTGTCTGAAGGTTGATAGTGGTGAAGCTCTATTCTTTCAACGCCCACTTCGTCTAGGAGTCCAGCTATCTCAGCAGCTTCCTCAGGCGTTACAGCTAAGCCAGGCATTTGAACTCCGTCTCTAAGCGTTGTATCATCTATTACAGGCTCCACTTCAAGCGTCATTTTCCTGAAACATAATTTCTCTAACGTCTCAAAATCCACAACCAGGCCTCCTGTCGTTCAAGCCTCATGGAGGGGATAATGTTGGAGGATGAAATATTGATATTAGTGTTTCGGTGTGAATAACGTTAGGATGTCTTTCTATAATTTCATAAATGGTCTTTTTAAGTTCTTCCAGGTTTTCCGCCTCGATTACGAGGACTGCATCATATCTACCTAGCACCGAATTAGCCATTTTAACCCCCTTAATTCTTCTTGACCTAACTATTTCCTCGGACGTTCCTGGTTTTACCGTAACCAAGACAAACGCCCTTATAGCCTTACGTCTTAAGTCTTTCACCAATTCCATCAACTATCTAGCCTGAAAGAACCAGGGAGGTTTCAGTGTGTATAATATCAGGATCTTTTTCAATGACTTTATAGAGGGTTTTGTTAAGGTTTTCAAGGCTTTCTACTTCAATTAACACTACAGCGTCAAACCTGCCGTAGATAGAGTCAGCCCGAACCACTTCCTTCACTCTTTCCTTTATCCTTCTAACCACTTCCTCAGACGTTCCAGGCTTAGTGTTAAGAAAAATATATGCCTTAACCATTAAAATCACAACCCACTTATAACTTAATAATCTAGGTATTTCATTATTTCCCAAGGCGTCACGTAGAGGCAGTATTGGTTCCAGTCATTTGTTTTGTATTCAATGAAGGCGTCGAAGATGTGGCTGCCCAACGTTCTATGTATGACTTCATCGCTTTTCATTTCCTCTAAAGCGTCTTTCAAGGTTGTTGGGAGTTCTCCTATTCCCAAAGCCCTTCTTCTCTCCGGCGTGAGCTTGTAAACGTCTTCGTCTACAGGGTCTCCTGGATCAATTTTTTTCTTTATCCCATCTAGCCCTGCCATGAGTATGCAGGAATATGCTAAGTAAGGATTGCAGGATGGATCCACAGACCTGAATTCAGCTCGTTTGGAGGAGGCATACTTGGCTCCTTTGAAGTAAACAGGAATCCTTACCAGAGCCGACCTATTGCGTCTGGACCACATCACATAGATGGGTGCCTCAAAACCAGGTACAAGCCTTTTGTAGGAGTTCACTGTTGGACAGCAAACTGCTGTTAAGGCCCTAGAATGCTCAAGTAGTCCTCCAACGAAGTATCTTCCAGTTTGGCTTAGTTCAGCGTACTCGTCATTTTCATCGTACATTGCGTTTTCACCGTTTTTCCATATTGAAACGTGTACGTGCATTCCGCTTGCATTGTCAAGATACACGGGCTTAGGCATGAATGTAGCTATCATGCCATATTTTTTTGCGACGTTCTTAGCGACAAACTTATAGTAAAGAGTTCTGTCCGCTGTTTCCACCAATGGCCCGTATTTGAAGTCGATCTCAAGTTGGCCGGCTGTGGCGACTTCATGATGGTGCATTTCCACCCTAAACCCGAAGTTGTCCTCCAGGATAGATGCAACTTCATTGCGGTACTCAACAGTTGTGTCTTCAGGTGGAGGCCTAAAGTAGGCTTCCTTCGGCCTTAAAGTGAAGTATCCTGGAGTTGTTTCAGGT
>JAOZGF010000271.1 GCA_027491845.1 Thermoproteota archaeon
GCCTCTTTAGTTAAGATGGCTATCAATATTGCGCTAAAAAAATAACCAATAATTCCTGAGACAGCACCAGCAGCAGATCTTTTCCCTGTTAAATCCCTTATGTCTTTTTCTTCAAAGCAACTGTAAATTAGATAACTTATCAAAACACTGGTTAAGCAAGAAAAAATGGAGAAGACAGCGTATAAAAAAGAAATAAAGTATATGTCCTTTATCAAAGGCATAAGAAACCAAGTTACCCTCTCAGCCCCATGAAAGAAGATCATTTTCAGCTTTAACCTGCCTACTATAAGTTTACTCGGCTTTGAAAGCAAGAAGATGCAAAGCAATACAGATGCGACAGCTGAAACAAGGTAGATAATGGAAATTTCCCTGACGAGCAACCCCTCAGAGACTAGGAAAATGGGGAAAGCGCCTCTAGTCATTGAGATATATATGCTTGCAACAGCTATTTCCAGCGTCAACCCTATTTTAACGCTCTTTTGTGAAAACAAAGAACCCGCCAACAATACAAACGTGCAAACCAAATTAGGACTAATTTTTTAGTGGAGGAACCTCTCAAGCCTCCTACAGATTATTCATATGATTAGCTTTTCATTCTCCACTCTTCGCTTTTCCAGACCTAAGTCGCTGACCCTAAACCTATTGTTTCCATACAACTCAGCGTACTCATCCCCCTTATATAGTGCAGACGCTATCCTTCCAATGGCGTCTGCCTTCATTATCCCGCTTCCACTTGCTCCACCCACCACGATAAGACCATGTTTTTCAAATATTACAGGTTGTCCGTCCAAAGTGTTTATGGAGTATAGGCCTGCCATTGCTGAGGAAGGGTTTTGGCCCTCAAACTGAGGAAAATATTTCACTAAAACCTGATATATCCCGTACCTGTAAAAGTTTTCCTCAGGCTGTGGTTCTTCCTCCAACAGGTATGCCCTGGGAAAATCGTCTCCATAACTAATCCAGAACGCGTTTTCGTTGGCGGCAGGCTTAATGTAAACGCTGGGTTCAGGCAAAATCGTAAAAGGCATACACTGCAGCTCGTTAAAGCCCTTAACATTAAGAAGTTCCTTAAGTTCTCTTGTTTTAGCTTTAACGGAGAAAAGCTGCCTCTTCTTAGGTTTGATGCAACACTCTATTCCAAGTGGATCTAACAAGTTCGGGATCCATGCCCCTGCAGCTAGAATTGTTTTTTCAGCCTTTACATCACCTTTAGTAGTACTTGCCCCGCTGATCCTTGACTTCTGCCAAAAATACGGTTCACCAGGCACCCCAAAGGGCTTTTCAGGCTCAACGATTAACTTCTTTACCTCTGTATTATAATAAATTTCCCCACCCATCCTGAGAAATTCCTTTTCATAGAAATTGAGTAAGGCGTTTACGTCAATGTTACCTGCCTTCGGAATGAATATTCCGGCAAACACGTCCTTTAACCCCATTGCTTTAGCTTCATCATTGCTTGAAACGTGAGTCTCCATTTTCAACTTCCTGCTTAGCTCTTCCTCCTCATAGTAAGTGTAATTTAAACCTCTCCTGCTTAGTTCCTTTAAAACGGGCTCCACTTTCCTGTAGTGGTCTTTAGAGAAAAGCCAGAGGTAACCTGTCCACTTAATGTTCAAGTTTACTTTTCCCTTCTCCTGCAGGAAACGGTAAAATTCAACGGATGAATCGGCTAGAGTAAGGTTCGTTGTGGAATAAAAGAAGCTTCTGAACATCGCTGCACTCTTGGCAGTGTTTCCTTGGCCGGCTGCAGCCCTTTTTTCAACTACAATCACTTTTGCATCAGGATTTTCCCTTTTAATGTGGTAAGCCGTTGAAAGACCAAGTATGCCTGCCCCCACAACTAATGCGTCGCATTTAGCCATAACCATTTTTCTCCTTAAAGCTGAAGGAATGTTTTTACGTTGAAAACATAATCAGGTTTAGATAGTGGCTATCGGAATTACAAATTTAAAAGTTACGTTTTACCTAAGGAAATTTCTCAAAAAATTTTCAGAATACATAATCCACTCATGTCCCCTATTTCTAATGAGAGCCTTAAAGAATCGTTTCAAACTCCAAAAACTCATAATTGAGCTGGAAAAATAAGGATGAGAGGAAGGCCACAGTAAAACTTTTAAATCGATCCCCGCGTCATGACTATGAAATGCAAATAAATGGTGTAAAGCTTGAAAAAACTTACCACCGTTATCATACCCGTTTTCTTGGCGCTAATAATCTGCATTGCATTCATTACAAGTTCATCAGCAGGAATTCAAGACAAATTATCGATTATCAGGGAAGCAATAAAGGAAAAGAAGGCGAAGTGGACTGCTGGAGAAACTTCAGTATCAAACCTAACCCTGGAAGAAAAAAGGAAACTATGCGGGACAATAAGGGAACATACTAAAAAATATCTCGGAGTAAGGCTTCCCGTCAGACAGCCAGGAAGATGCTTCCCTTATCAAGAGGAGGGTATCCCTCATCCCATGCACACTACCCCCACTAACCCCACGGCAGTTTCCTCTCAAAGTGAGGACCTTCCCTCCCACTTTGATTGGAGGGAAGTGAATGGAAGCAACTGGATGACCTCCATAAAAGACCAAGGAGCTTGTGGAAGCTGCTGGGCCTTTGCAAGCATCGGAGCCCTAGAAACACTTATCAGAATCAAGGAAGGAAACCCGGCCATCCCAATAGACCTCTCAGAACAGCATCTTGTCTCTTGCGCCGCAGGAACATGTGAAGGCTACAATATTAGAGGGGCCCTCAACTACATTAGAGACTACGGAGTCCCTGATGAAAGCTGTTTCCCCTACGTTGGAAGCGTTCCTCCTTACTGCAGTAGCACTTGCCCAGACTGGCAGGCTAGAGCCAAAAAAATCAAAGGTTGGGCCATAATAAATGGACAAGGCCAACAAAAAATCCTAAACATGAAAAAAGCAATATTAAAGGCACCGATAATCGGCAGTATGGATGTTTACGATGACTTCACATACTATACAGGAGGTATCTATGAGCACGTTAGTGGAGATTATATTGGAGGCCATGCAATAGTCATACTCGGCTGGGACGACGAAGAACAATACTGGATATGCAGGAACAGCTGGGGAACAGGTTGGGGGGAAAACGGT
>JAOZGF010000280.1 GCA_027491845.1 Thermoproteota archaeon
CAGAAAAGGTTCTAAAGGAAATTAAAGGGGCGCGTTGGGGCAGCATGACTGTTTTCTGTGGAAATGCACATGTCTACAAGAGAGACTTCCAATATTTCCAAGATAAATTTGTTAAGAGAGTTAAGAGGGGAATTGATCTATCCAAAAAACCTTGACTAAATTGAGAAGGAAATTTAAACTCAGAATCCGCAAAAAATTTATAACGGCTTTCTCCCTAACCATCTTGAAGAACATGAACCTATATAAATCACTTATCAGGCCGTTTCTCTTCTCGTTCTATCCTGAAACAGCTCATTCCATCTGTAAGAAATTGTGGAAGACAAGCTTCATATGGAATGTTTACAGTCGATTCCTGGTTAATGATGAAAGACTCAGCGTTAACTTGGCTGGTTTAAAACTGAGGAACCCTATCGGACTTGCAGCAGGCTTCGATAAAAACTGTGAATTGATAAATGGCTTGCAACATTTATTCGGCTACCTAGTGCTTGGATCAATTACTTTAAGTCCTAGAAAGGGAAACGAGAAGCCTAGAGTAATTAGATATGTAAAGGAAAAGTCGATAGTGAATGCCATGGGCCTTCCAAATGATGGGGCAAGGACATGCATGCTAAGGTTAAACAAGGTGCAAAGCATTGTTCCCCTAGTGGTCAGTGTCGCTGGCTTCTCCGTCGAGGACTACGTGGAATGCACAAAGTTGAGTCAACCCCATGTTGACTGCATTGAGATAAACATAGGCTGTCCAAAAGTATAGGAATGTGAAATGTTTGAGGAGCCAAGCCAGTTTAAGAAACTCGTTTTTAAAATGAAAAACATAAAGGAGAAACCCATGTTCGTCAAGATACCCCCCTATTTAAATGAAAAAGAAAGGGAAGACAGACTAGAACTGGTTGACATTGGTTTGAAGGCGGGCATGGAAGGAATAACTGCAATAAACACCGTTAAGGTAAGGGAACCCAGACTTTCCACTGGTTACGGAGGACTGAGCGGAAAAAAAATCTTTAAGGAAATGATTAAGATCGTGAGGGAGATCCACCTCGAAACAAACGGTAAAGCAATAATAAATGCATGCGGCGGAATATTCACTGGGCTAGATGCATTAGAAGCTTTTAAGGCCGGAGCAACAACCATACAATTACTGACGAGCTTCATATACGAAGGACCAGGCGTGATAAACAGGATAAACAAGCAATTACTAAAACTAATGCACAAGCACGGCTATGAGTCTCTTTCTGAGATAAAAAATTAAAACGAAAAGTGAAAAGCTAACTAAGATAGATTCATTGCCAAAAACCTTTGGCAGCGAAAGAGTTTAAATGGAACGAATTGGAAATACTTTTGCTTGAAAAATAATTCCGCATGAAGACTCGCCGGTGCATTCCTTGCATGTTATCCATCCGTCAAAACACATAATCGGAAGTAAAAACAACAGCTTAAAAGGTAAAAAAATAATACTCTGCATAACTGGAAGTTCAGCCGCTTTCAAATGCCCTGAAATAGCGCGTGAACTCATGAAGAGAGGGGCTGAAGTACAAGTCGCAATGTCCCAGTCGGCCCAACAAATAATAAGTGCAAAATTAATGGAGTGGGCCACAGGCAATAAAGTAATCTGTGAAATAACAGGTGAAATAGAACACATAACTTTGCTGGAAACAGCAGACCTCGTTTTAGTTGCCCCAACAACGGCTAACACCCTTAGCAAAATAGCAAACGGAGTGAGCGACACTGTTGTAACGTTGATCGTCTCCTCAGCGCTAGGCCTCAAAATACCTGTAGTGATTGTTCCTGCCATGCACAAATCCCTTTACCAAAATCCATTGCTGCAAATGAACATGAAAACGTTGAAGCAAATGGGTGTAGACGTAATTTACCCTAGAATAGAGGAGGATAAGGCAAAGATAGCTGAAACAATTGAGATTGTGGAGAGGGTGAAGGAAAAGCTTTTAAAAAACAAAAAAACCATGGAGAAGGAACTTAACGTTTTAATAACAGCTGGCCCGACAAGAGAATACCTCGACGAGATAAGGTACCTAACAAATCCAAGCTCAGGAAAAATGGGCTTCACACTGGCCGAAGAAGCCGTGAAAAGAGGGTTCTACGTGAAATTAATACATGGACCAACCCACTTAAAACCACCTGAAAAAGCTGATTCAGAAGAGGCAGTCACAACAGGGGAAATGTACGACAAAGTTTTAAGAAACTTAAAAAAGAAACCTTTTAACGTCGTAATCCTTGCCGCGGCACCCTTAGACTTCGGCTTCAAAGAAAAAATAAAGGGGAAAATCCCTTCCAATAAAAAAGTTTTCCCAACAGAACTAGTTTCCTTACCCAAGATTTCAGACGAAATAAGGAAGGTCGCAAGAAACATTTTTTTCGTGGGCTTCAAAGCAGAATATAATGTTTCAAAAAGCGAATTAATAGAAAGAGCCTACAGAAAACTTAGGAAGGCGAAGATGAACCTAATCATTGCAAACGACGTTTCAAAAAAGGACTCCGGCTTCTCATCAGATTTTAATGAGGTTTATATAATTGATGAAAAGAAAAAGGTTATAGAAGTTCCTTTAAAACCTAAAAAGGAAGTTGCAGAAAAAATATTTGACGTGATCATGAAAAAAATTCAGGGATAGGAGAGAGAAACAAGTTTTTTATAAGCCTTGACGTTTCTGTCTAAAAGTCTACTAACCCTAAACGGCTTAATTTCTTCTGGTTTAACCTCCCCCAACAAAATAATTTTATTCTCAGGAGCCACGGCAACAACCTTTGGATAAACAATTTTTTCATCCTTTTCCTCCAAAACGTGCAGGTCAACGATTAAGCTTCTTCCGTTAAAGTCAGGATCCAATAACACATTTGCTCCAATTATAGGAAGCCTGTTTTCAAGGGCACGCATCTTAACATAGCTATGCCAAGCCCTGACTCCAGCTTTCTTTATCCTGGAGGGATTAAATATTAAATCTGCGCCTTCTAAGGCCAATACACGTGCCGATTCAGGAAAAGAAATGTCATAACATATCAGGACTCCAGCCTTAAATTTTCCTATTTTAAAAACGTGAAATTTAGAGCCAGCTTCAAAATATTTTTTATCTTTACCGTAAAGATGAACTTTCCTTTGTTTACAAATGACGTCTCCCTCAGGACCTAAAACAGGGCAAGTGACGAAACATTTTTTCTCCGTCTTCTCAATTAAACCTCCGCAAAC
>JAOZGF010000284.1 GCA_027491845.1 Thermoproteota archaeon
GCAACGGAATAAACGTTTCAGTTAGGATAGACCCCATAATACCATTTTTAACGGATAAAGAGGCAGTAAAACTTGTTTCAAAGCTGGCTAGGATAGGTGTAAAACACGTCACAGCATCAACTTATAAGGCGAGGGAAGATAACTTTAATAGGATGAAAAAAGTTTTCCCCGAACTCGCTGACAAATGGAAAACAGAGATTTCTAGAGGAGAGAGAAGAGGTAAAACCCATTATTTTCCCTATGAACTCAGACGTGAAATCTTAAAAAAAATGATGGAAAGTTGTATCGAGCATGACATGTTGTTTTCAACCTGTAGGGAAGGATTTAAGGATTTAAACATAGCCCCAGCATGCGACGGATCCTACCTCATGTTCAGCTTATAGGGAAGAGTAAGATGGTGTTTATCAAGTTCTTTGGAGGAGTTAACGAAATCGGAGGCAATAAAATCTTAGTAGAGGATATTGACACCAAGATCTTTCTCGACTTCGGCATAAGCTTCAAAAAACGAAGAAAGTTTTTTCAAGACCCATATTTAAGGCCTAAGAAGATAAATGACCTCATTAAACTGGGCGTAGTTCCCTCTTTAAAAGGAGTATATAAGACTGACCAAACAGAGAAATCCGTGGATGCGATTTTTATTTCACACGCCCACAGCGATCATTCGGGTTATCTTTCCTTGATAAAAAGGGAGATCCCTGTCTACTGTAACCCTACAACGGAAACCATGCTTAAAACACTCAACGAAATAAGGGTTAAAACCTTTGAAAACGATTTCAACGGAATAACTTTCAAACGGTTCAGGTCCGGAGAAAAAATTAGCGTTGGATCAATAGAGGTTGAACCCATACACGTTGATCACTCTGTTCCAGGCGCCTACGGTTTCCTTATCCATACATCAGAGGGAACCATAGCATATAGTGGCGACTTCAGAATGCATGGACCACTTTCAAAAATGACTCTTGAATTTATAGAACGTTCTTCCTCCGCTTCACCCACAGTCTTGATCGCTGAAGGAACAAACTTGATGGGTTCAGAGGTTCTCACAGAGAAAGATGTTGAGGAATCCGTTAAAACCATCGTAAACAAGACGTGTGGACTTGTTTTAGCCCAATTCTCAAGCATGGACATAGACAGGCTAAAAACTTTCTTGAAAGCAATGGATGAATCCCGTAGAAAACTGGTTGTCCCCCTTGGAACCGCCTATCTACTTAGCAGGTTAAGTCAGGATAAGAAACTGAGGCTTCCTGAGCCGGCAGAAATGGAGAAAGTTTTTGCTTACGTTAAATCAAAGGAGAGATACAGGAAATGGGAGTTAAGAACAATGGATTTCCTTCAAGAAAAAGATAAACTAATTAGTTCCAGTGAACTGGAGAAAAGGCAAAGGAACTTCGTGGTCATGCTTCCCATGTTTTCAGTTAACGAGCTCATGTCATTAAACCCTGTCTCAGGAAGCTGCTACATCCTTTCCTCTTCCGAGCCATTTAACGAGGAACAAATTATTGAGTTTGAAAAGTTCACCCACTGGCTAAACGTTTTTGGCTTGCCTTTATTTAATGCACATGTTTCAGGCCACATGAGGCCTGATCAACTAAGGGAAATGATAAAGGAAATTAAACCAAAGAAATTTATACCTGTTCACACAGAAAACCCTGAGCTTTATATCAAGTATGTGTCAGGGACCGTTAAAGAAACTATTCTTCCATCTGAGGGAGGCACGGTAGAGATATAGCCATGTTTATTCTATTTTTACTTTGTACCTGCTTTTCTTCTCAGCTTTATCCTGTTCCTTCTTATTTTTTTCTTCGCTTTCCTCCACAAACCTTACAAGAGGCTCTGTTTCAAGTCCCCTTATCTCTGCGTTCGGATATTGCTTCATTATTTGTTCCCTTAATTTTGCTTTATCAATGTCACCTTTCGTTTTAACATCCACAATGGGTTTACCTGTCTCGTCATAGGTAACCGAGATGGAATACCCGCTTCCTTCTTCTCCCAAGTCCAGGTCGAAGAAGTTTTCTTCAAAATTGAACAGGTCAAAGAAGCTTCTTTTCTTTTTTCTTTTTTCAGGCACAACAATCAACCTCATTTTTCAGTGAACCATAAGCTTCTCCTCATACTTTTTGAGGTATTCAGCTGCTTCCTTTATGTCCATAAACAACTTGTTAACCCTTAAAACATCATCCTTTGTAACTTTTTCTTTGTCGCTGACCTTTGCGTTCTGGGCAGACAGGCTTAACAATTGAACTGTGAACCTTAGGGAGGTTTCCTCACCTATTCTGGTTAGTTCATCCAGTGCTTCCTCTTCCAGAGTTATTTTTTCCTCCTTGGCCCTTATCTTTAATATTTCCCTTATCTCCTCCGCGGAATACTCCCTTGTCCCTATAATAACCGACCTATCTATTAGGTCGAGAGGAAAACCTAGCAGGCTTTTGACGTTTGTTCCCCTGATAGTTGTTACCCCCCTATTTGTTGCTAGGATTATTATGGGGACAAGCTCCCCTTCCATTGCCCTGCTTATGAAACTAAAAGCTTCCAGGTCAAGTAGGTGTGAGTCGTCTATGAATAACACGCCAGGGAATATCTTGGCTTTTCCTTCGTCAACCCACT
The DNA here is from genome assembly GCA_027491845.1 of Thermoproteota archaeon. GTDB lineage: Archaea > Korarchaeota > JAOZGF01 > JAOZGF01 > JAOZGF01 > JAOZGF01. The sequence continues at coordinate 2,605 of JAOZGF010000284.1, forward strand.
TCTTAACTTGTTCATCCACTGCAGTTCTTATCTCAGGATCTATTTCCTTTGTTTCTTCCCCTCCAAATAGCAAGGAGAAAAAGCCGCCTGACCTTTGTTTGGCTGTCATGTTGTCTAGATCGTTTAGAGTCATCGTGTAAACGAATTCCTTGTCTTTAAGTATTTTCCCAGATGGTCTAGGTACCTTTGCTGAAGTATCTATGTCCAAATCTTTTGACTTTTGGCTTTCAAGGGATATTCCGAGGTGTGAAACCCTGCCCGTCTCTGCATCTATCTGTATAACGTCTCCCTCAGTTATTCCTCCCTGAATTATTTGTTGTGCAATGGATGACCCTGCCTCAATTGTTTTTTCCTCCTCCGTTGTCTTCAAGGTAATTCTAACCCTGTCAGGAACCCTTTGGTATGGGTTATAGGGATGAGGTTTGGTCTGGATGTTTATGGACTTTATTTCTCCCTCATATACCTTCCTCATTTCATGTATCTCAACGCCAATGCATTTCCTAATCGCTTCCATCAATATTTCTGTTTTCTTTCTCTCCGTACTATATATCTCGCTCCCGCTCATCTGTATAAACGGAACATTCTTGCCAAGTTCCTTTGATATTGCCACTGCAATAGCGGTCTTCCCTGTTCCAGGCGGGCCTGCGAGTATTATTGTTTTTCCACTTAGTTTTCCTTCTTTGATCATTTGAACAACAAGGCCCGCTGCCTCCCTAGCCTCTGTTTGTCCCACCATGCCGTCCTTTATGTTCACTGCCTTGAGTTTTTCATCTAGGCCCAAGCCCCTGATATGCGTGTGAGCCCCTATTCTCTCGAATCTCCTCATTTCCGGGACGATTTCCCTAATGTCAGCCACACCTATCACCAGCTAAGTCAAAGGGAAGTTAAACGAAAAAGTGTTGTGAGATAAAAGGAAAACCATAATTTACTAACTATAATTCAAATATCTCTTCCTCAACTTACTTAAAATTAACCGTTTAATGGAAAGACTAGATTGAATTTTTGACTGGATGAAGGAGGCTAAAATAATTTTTAAATCACCCAGAAAAATTAGTTAGTAAATGTAGACTTAGGGTGAAACACCTTGGATCAAGAGGATTATGTTGAGATCGTTGAGGAAGAAGAAATAAGGATAGATAGGCCATACCTTATTATCGGGTTACCTGATATTGGTTTGGTTGGAACAATTTCGTCAATGCACCTTGTCAATGCTCAAGAAATGAGGAATATAGGTCACATTGAGTCAAACATGCTTCCGCCAGTTATTTTCCTGCATAAAGGAAAAATTTCCGACCCAATAAGGATATATAGCCATGAAGAAAACAGGATTTTACTGATAACCTCCGAAATACCGATTCCGCCGGACATGATAAGGCCCCTATCCAGAAAAATCGTTGAGTGGGCTAAAAACAAAAACGTTGAAGCAATAATATTACTGGGAGGAATACCCACTCAGAACAGGATGAACATAGAGAAACCAACTTGCTTCACAATAATAACCCACGATAAACTTGAGGAGGCCGTTGAAAAACTCAACTTAAAAAGGCTTTCAGAAGGGATAATGGTTGGCCCTTACTCCCTTATTCTAAGGGAGGCCATGAAAAGAAATGTTCCAGCCATAGCCTTAATGACTCAATCTTACCCTACCTATCCTGACCCCGGTGCAGCTGCAGTAACGATAGAAATTTTAAACAGATTGCTTGACATCAATATAGATATAGAGAAACTTCTCAAAGAAGCTGAGGACATTAGAGTGAAGACAAGGGACTTAATGAGGAGGACAAGCATAGCGATGAGGCATGCAGGTAAGTCACAGGAAATGGAGGTTCCAGCAATGTATGTTTAGAGGTGAAAAAAGTTGAGTGAAGGAAGCTCTGACTGGGATAAGGAATTCGAGGAAATGTGGAGCAGGATGTGGAGGAGATTTAACAAGGCATTCAAATACATAATGGAAGAGTTCGACCTTAACAGGCCGTTGCTTGACGCGGAGCAAAGATGTCTTGAACCTCTTGTAGAGGTTGAAGACAGGCCAACTGAAATAATCGTCTTAGCAGATTTGCCATACGTACAAAGAAAGGAAGACATATCTATTCATGTTTCAGGGAGGGTTTTAGAGATTGAGGCAAAAACATCTAAGCCCATTTGCTTCGACAAGTGGGGTGTTGTTCAAGAAGAC